>DATKWR010000942.1:0-2416 GCA_035529475.1 Sedimentisphaerales bacterium
ATAACCGGCATAGCCGGTCCAACCGGCGGAACCGAACAAAAGCCCGTCGGGCTGGTATATATCAATGTGGATTCCGGCACAGGCTGCGAGAGCAAACGGTTCGTTTTCACTCACGACAGGCGGTTCACGCGGCTTCGAGCAGCACAAACTGCATTGAATATGCTCCGCTTGAAATTGAACATTTGACTACCTGCCGCGAAAATGTTATAATTGGTGTAACTGGGGCATGCTGGACGTTTGAGGAGAATATGGCAAAACAACGCAGGCACTTGGGCGAAATACTTTACAAGGCCGGGCTGGTGCAGAAGCAGGCTCTGATCGACGCCATCAAGGCATCGAAGACCAACAAGAAGCGGCTCGGCGAAATACTGCTCGAAAAGGGCCTGATCGACGAAGAGAACCTGACCAAAGCCATTGCCCAGCAATTCGGGCTGGATTACGTCAACCTGGACACCACGAGCATCTCCCCTGAAGCAGCGAAAGCCATCCCGGAAGAGATCATCAAGAAGCACCACGTCATCCCGATGGATATGAACAACGGCAAGCTTAAGCTGATTGTCGGCGACCCGTCGGATTTGGAGATGATGGACGCGATTCGTTTTCGTCTGAACACGGAGCCGCAGTTTTGCGTCGCAAACCCCACAAGGATCCGGTCGTTCATCGAGGATTCGTTCGACCAGACGAAGAAGGCGGAAGATGACCGGCTGAGGCACAGCATCGACGCAACGGCTGCGGAGCTCGCCGAAGCCGGCCACGAATTGCAAGCGGAAAGTCTGCGGGCTCAGGCCGCCGGGCTGGACGATGATGCCCCGATTATCCGACTGGTCAACCTGATTATCGACAACGCTTATTATATGCGCGCCAGCGATATCCACATCGAGCCGATGGCTGATCGCGTCCGGGTCAGATACCGCGTGGACGGCGTCTGCCTGGAACGAGACAATATCCCGAAGAACATGCAGGCGCCGCTGGTGACGCGCTTCAAGATTCTCTCGGGTATGGATATCGCCGAGCGCAGACTGCCGCAGGACGGCCGTATCAAGCGGGAGATCGGAGGCCAGGACATTGACTTTCGTGTCTCGTCGCTGCCGGGCAACCACGGGCCCAGCGTCGTGCTGCGAATTCTGCGGCCGGATTCGGTCAATATCGGCCTCCAGTCGCTGGGCTTTGAACAGGACAACTACGAGCAGTTCGAGCGCATCATCAAGCGGCCGAACGGCATCTTTCTGGTCACGGGCCCCACGGGGAGTGGAAAAACCACGACGCTCTACGCGGCGTTGCAGGAGCTCAACAAGCCGGACAAGAAGATCATCACCGCCGAAGACCCCGTGGAATACAACTTCCCCGGGATGAATCAATGCCAGGTCAAAGAGGAGATCGGTCTGACGTTCGATAAAATTCTCCGATCGATGCTTCGGCAGGCCCCCAACGTCATCCTGGTCGGCGAAATTCGAGACGGCGTCGTCGCGGACATCGCCATCCAGGCCGCTCTGACGGGACACCTGGTGTTCAGCACCCTGCACACCAATGATGCGCCCAGCGCGATTACGCGTCTGATCGACATGGGCGTCAAACCGTTCCTCGTGGCCAGCTCGATACAGGCGATCATGGCCCAGCGGCTCGTGAGGGTCATCTGCAAGAAATGCAAAGTGGTCGATGAAAATCCGGATCGCCATCATTTGCAGGCGCTTCGTATCACTCCGGCGGACCTCGAGAAGAATCCCATCCACAAAGGGGCCGGGTGCAGCCAATGCCAGAAAATGGGCTTCAAGGGCCGAATCGCCGTATTTGAAATGTTCGAGATGAACAACGAATTGCGAGAATTGGCGTTTTCCAAGGCTCCGACGACGGAGCTCAGACGCGCCGCGAGAGCCAGTGGAATGAGAACGCTGATGCAAGACGGAAGGATGAAGGTTTTGAAAGGAATCACAACACCGGCCGAAGTGGTCGAAATCGCACAAACGGAAGACGCGGTGCTGAACTGAACGAAACATAGTAATTGAGGTTTGTACATGTCAACAGTGAATATGGATCGATTGCTGGCGGCCTGTGTGACAATGGGCGGCTCCGACATACACCTTACAACGGGACGTCCCCCGGTGCTGCGCATCGATGGCTCGCTGCGATCCCTGGAAACCAAGGTCCTCGAACCGGATGATACGGCGGCTTTGATGAGGTCCATCACGCCGGACCGCAACCAGCAGGAACTCCAGGAAGAGGGCGGGACCGACTTCGGTTTTGCCTTTGGTGATAAGGGCCGTTTTCGTGTCTCCGTGTTCCGGCAGAAGGGCAATCTCGCGATGGTCCTGCGTCTTATCCCGTCAAAGATTTTAACCTTTGAGGAAATAGGCTTACCGAAAATATGCCAGGCTTTGTGCCGCAGGCCAAGAGGGCTGTTCCTGGTTACAGGCCCAAC
>DATKWR010000943.1:0-12813 GCA_035529475.1 Sedimentisphaerales bacterium
GGCAATACATGGCGATCTCCTAACAAGGGTCCGTAAATTTTTGATACACAATTGGCGAAACACGAGTTACACTAAAATCGGCTTGGAAAAATGCAAGACTTTTTTGCATGCGATCCGAATGGTAATGTCGCTTTTTCTTGAAGGAGAAGTAGAAATGAATCTGCACCGTCGAATTACTCTTGTCTGTCTGATTGTCCTGTCAGTAACCGCGCCGGCTGTGTTCGCAGCCGAAGGCGCCGGCTCGCCCAGCGTTGAACTGCTCTGGCCCGATGGGGCACCGGGAGCTAAAGGCACCGCCGAAGGGGACAAGCCGAGCCTGACCGTTTATCTTCCAGCAAAGGAAAAGGCCACCGGGACTGCCGTGGTGATTTTTCCGGGCGGCGGTTACGGCCATTTGGCTATGGACCATGAGGGACATCAAATCGCGCAGTGGCTCAACTCGCTCGGCGTCGCGGGCTTCATCGTCCAATACCGCCATCGCAACAGTGGGGCCGGTTACGGCCATCCGGCGCCGATACAGGACGCCCAGCGCGCGATTCGTATGGTTCGCACCCGGGCGGCGGAGTGGAACGTCGATCCGGGCCAAATCGGCATTATCGGCTTTTCCGCGGGCGGACATCTGGCCTCCAGCGCGGGCACGCATTTTCAAAACCGCTACAGCGAGGCCCGGGACGAGATAGACCGGGTCAGTTGCCGGCCCGATTTTATGATACTGATGTATCCGGTCATTTCGTTCACCGAATGGTACACGCACAAGGGCTCCAGGAGCAATCTGCTGGGCAAGGACCCCGATGAGAATCTTGTAGAGAGCTTCTCGAACGAAAAACAGGTCACGCCGGAGACGCCGCCCACGTTCCTGGTCCATGCCAACGACGATAAGGGCGTGCCGCCTGAGAACAGCATCTCTTTCTATCTTGCGCTGCGAAAAGCCAACGTCCCGGCCGAGATGCACATCTACGAAAAAGGAGGCCATGGATTCGGACCCGGCACCGGAAAAGGTTCCGTCTCGAGCTGGATGGGCCGTTGCGCTGACTGGATGCAAGGGCGCGGACTTCCGGTCAAATAGCAAGAGCAGCGGCAATAAGATCAGAATTCGGCACGTCCCGTTTCAGGCGAGTTCTGGTCGCTCGTGCTCTGGGTAAACTCCTCCGGCTCATGAAAATGGGGTGGTGAAATTGGCCTGATTTCGATAGGAGGACTGGCGGGGGGTTGGTCATTCCGGACAGGCTCGGTGTCCTGCTGCGGAGGTTCCTGAGACTCAGGCTGCGGGAACGCTTCGGGCGAAGATACCGGCGGCTCTTGATCTTCATCGGTGTCGCCCAACTGCAACGTTTCCACAGAATCGGGCGGGTCTTCAAGCTCTCCTGAGGCGACAGAGTGCACGACTTGCGTCTGCGCCGGCAGTTGGAACTGGGCGTGTATAAACTCGGCGACTTTCCTGTAGTCCTCGGAACCATTGCAGCCCGGCTCGTATTCGAAAATGGTCTGGCCGTAGCTGGGGGCCTCAGCCAGCTTGATGTTCCTGCGGATGTACGTGGGCAAAATGCAGGCGTCCGACCACGCGCTGTTGGACCCGCGCGCGTTTTCGAGGAATTGTTCGATATCGGCCTTGACTTCGTTGGGCAGCGACGCTCTGCTGTCGAACATGCACAGCAGGACCCCTTTGACTCTCAGGCTCGGATTGATTCTTCTGTTGACCAGCTCGACGGTCTGGAGCAGTTGCCCGAACCCCTGCAGGGCCAGGAAATGCGGTTGCAGAGGAATCAGGACCTCTTCGGCGGCCGCAAGAGCGTTCAGGGTCAGAAGGCCCAGCGAAGGCGCGCAGTCGATGAGACAGTAATCAAAGACGTCTTCGCTCGATTGGATAGCCTCTCGCAGGATGGTTTCGCGTCCCACGACGCTCACCAGCTCGCTTTCGGCGCCGACGAGGTTGATATTGGCGGGAAGCAGCCAGAGATTGGGACGCACCTGCACGATTTGGTCTTCAAAGCTGGCGGATTGAGTCAAGACCGCATAGGAGCCGGCCTCGATGCTCTGGGGTTCAAGGCCCAAATGTATGGTCAGATGGGCCTGGGGATCGAGGTCGATGGCAATGACCTTCGAGCCCATCGCAGCCAGAGCCGCCGCGGTATTGGCCACGGTCGTGGTCTTACCCACGCCTCCCTTCTGGTTTAGCACTGCGATCGTTCTCATGGTCGGGCTTTCAATATGGCGTCGAGCACCCCGTTGACAAACCCGGGGGACTTATCCGTGCTGAACTTCTTGGCAAGCTCGATCGCTTCATTGATCACGACTTTCGGAGGTATATCAGGACAGAATCTCAACTGATAGACCGCCAGCCTGAGAATGCTCTTGTCCACGGGCGAGAGCCTCGTGAATTCCCACTTTATCGTCGAGTCATCGATTAACTGGTCGCATTGTTTTATATTCTCCCACGTCCCTCGCGTCCACACGGAGGCAAGTTTCCGCGTTTCATCGTCCGTATCGGCTTCCGCGAAGAACTCACCGAGCAGCTCGAGTATGTCCGGGCCCTGCACGTCGAGTTGATATAGCGCCTGCATCGTCAGCTCTCTGGCCCTTGTTCTTCTGTCCATGTTTGCAGCTTGCAGTCCGTGAACTGCGGCCCCATTCTCACAGGTCGCCTATCCGTTGCATCACATTGGCCATTTCCATAGCTGTCATGGCTGCATCGGCGCCGGCGTTGCCCATTTTCGTGCCGGCCCTTTCCACCGCCTGTTCGATCGTTTCACAGGTCAGGACGCCGAACACCGCCGGGGTGGCCGAATCGTAGTTCACCTGCCCGATACCGCGGACAACCTGCTGGCAAACATAGTCGTAGTGGGCGGTCTGGCCTCGTATGACCGCGCCCAGACACAGAACGGCGACGTACTTGCCACTGTCGGCGAGCTTCCTGCAAGCCTGGGTGATTTCACAGGCGCCGGGCACCCAGACAACGAAGATTTGCTCATCGGCGGCGCCGTGACGCTGGAGGCAGTCTATCGCACCGGCAAGCAGCTTGGACGTGATGAACTCATTGAACCTGCTGACGACGATGGCATAGCTGCCCTTGCCGGCTGTGACCTGGCCTTTTATCTCTCTGATCATAGCTCCACTTCCCCAACTAATTATGCTGTACTGCGTTCACTTTACGCTCGCTATCGGCGAATTTCTCAGCGGCTGATTATAAGACTATCGGGGGCCGCTTGCCAGAAAAACGATTCGGCGCTGCCCGCACTTCGAGGCCCGGCGCACCAGTACCAAAGGCTAACGCCCGACATTATAAGAGCTTACAGGGCGGGATTCCAGCGGAATTTTGCGGGCCGGACAAAAAGCACCCCAGGGCATCGGGAAAGTGCTAAGGCCATCGCATTTTGTTGGCGATAAAGCGTAGGTCAGAGGCTTGTTTTATCCACACAGACGAAGAAGGTGTGTTTATGATATTCGACGAGATGGAATTCGGCCCATACGACAAAGCCGAGCAAAAGGCCCGAAGGGCCTTTGAGCTTTACGAAGACGGCCACATGTCGCAAGCGCTCGACGAGCTTGAGACGGCCCTCGAAATCAATCCCGCGTGCAGCTCGCTGCATTTCAATAAGGCGCTCACCCTGGACGCCATCAGCCGGTTCGAGGACGCGATCACCGAATACGAAACCGCTTTGCAGCTCAACCCGGACGATCTGGAGATCCTGAACTCGCTGGCGGTCGATTACACGCGCACGGGCCAATACGACCTGGCCATCGACACGTTCGAGCACGTCGAACAGTTGGACTCGACCTTCGAGCCGTGCTACTGCAATCGCATCATTACCTACACCGAGATGGGTTTGCACGACCTGGCCGAGCAGATGTTCTACCTCGCCCAGCAAATAAAGCCGGATTGTGCCTTGTGCTACTACAATATCGGCAACAGCCTTTTTGCACGGGGGCAGTACAAGAAAGCGATCCGCTGCTGGTTGCGCACCGCCGAGCTCGATCCGACCCATCCGCAGATCAACTACCGCATCGCACAGGCCTACTGGTCGGACGGCGAATTCGAGAACAGCCGGGAGTATTTTCTCATGGAGCTTCGCGCCAATCCCGGCGACATCGACGTCATTTTTGATTTCGGGCTGTTTCTTCTCGAGAAGGGCGACCTCGAATCGGCCAAGGAAAAGTTCAACCGGATTCTCGAGCTGAAACCGGATTTTGGCGCGGCGTTGTTCTATCTCGGCGAGATCGCATTCAACCACGGCGACTGCGAGCGAGCGGTAGGGCTGTACAACGAAGCCCTTGAAAAAGACGGCGCGCTCCCCGGACCGGGCTACAGGCTGGCTCAGCACGCCCTCTCAACAGGCCGGCACGCGGAGGCCAGGGCGTATCTAATGTCGGAGATGAAGCTGACTCTGGAGGATGCGGACACGTTGGTTTCGATGGGCTCGATGTTCTTGACGCTCGGCGATCTCGGCTGCGCGACCCACTGCATGTTGCGCGCGGTCGATATCGATGGCGCCAATGCGGACGCCTACTATTATCTCGGGGTCGTAAACGCCATGAAAGGCGACTTTGAGGACGCCGCGGAGCTTTTCGCGCACACCCTGGATATCAGGAAAGATCACGTTGCGGCTCTGAGAGACTCAGCCTGGGTCTGCCTTGAGATGGGCAGATTGACCGAGGCCGCAGAGAAAATCCAGAAGGCCCGCAGCCTGGACGGCAGCGACCCGCAATTGAAGAAACTCGAACGCCGTCTGGCCGTGGCTCGGGCAAAACAGCGCATAACCGACGTGCTCGGACAATTCGGGTCCTAATCTGCCTCTGGGCACCATTCGTAATCATTTCTCGCCCTCCATCGTCTCAAGAGACGAGCCGCAACAGGCGATTTTTTGCATTATGCCAGGGCTTTGAGATTTGCTATAATGTTCTTGTAGCTCTTGCACGAGTGCGGGCCTTTCGCTTCTGAGAGGGTAGCTGCCGTAGAGAGGAGTGGAATGAGTTTGCGAACGAGCATGGTTCTTTGGGCAACGACGTTTATATGCCTGCTGTGCCTGGTCGGCAGTGCCGGGGCCGGAGCTATCTCCGACGCCACGGAAGACTTCGAAACAAATGACTTCAGCAAATTCCCATGGAGTAGTTCGGGCGATGCAAACTGGGCCATCGCGCGGTTCCAGGGACACTCGGGAAGATATTGTGCCAAATCCGGCTCGATTGACCATAATGAAAGCACTACCCTGTACATGACTCTGGATTGCGCAGCCGGCAATATCACGTTCTATCGCAGGACCTCGTCGGAGTCGGGCTACGACTATCTGAAGTTCTACATCGACGGGGTGGAACAAGATAGCCGGTCGGGACAAGTGGATTGGGCCGAGGCATCGTTTCCGGTGGATGAGGGCACAAGGACCTTCGCATGGACCTATTCAAAAGATGGTTCCGCTTCCGCGGGCGACGATGCCGCGTGGATCGATGATATCGTCTTTCCGCTGGCCGATACTGCCGGGCCTGCCGAAGTGCCGTTCAAACGCGGCGTGAACCTGACCGGCTGGTTCCAATACATCTCAGGGGTGCGGCAAATTCAGTTCACTAAATTCACGAAGCAGGATTTCATTAACATCAAGAGTTTAGGCTGCGATGTCATCCGATTGCCCATCGAGTTGCACGCCATGACCAATGGCGCGCCGGATTATACGATTGACCCTTTGTTCTATTACTTTCTGGATCAAATCATCGACTGGGCCGAAGAGCTGGAACTGCACTTGATTCTCGATAATCACTCCTCTTATACCGATCCCGCAGGCAACACCCATTCAAGCATTGGCGATATTCTGGTCCCCGTATGGACGCAAATGGCCCAGCATTACAGAGATTGCTCGAGCTACGTTTACTACGAAGTGCTTAATGAGCCGCATGGCATTTCGGATATGACGTGGAACCAAATCCAGCAGACAGTTATCGACGCGATTCGCGCGGTCGATCAAAAGCACACGATCGTCGTCGGCCCGGCGGGATGGAACGGCTACAACAATCTCAGGTTCATGCCTGAGTACGAAGATGATAACTTGATTTACACGTTTCACTTTTACGACCCGTTCATGTTCACTCATCAGGGTGCAACCTGGGTGGATCCGTCCCTTGCGCCGCTGGCCGGCGTACCCTTTCCTTACGATGCCGCCCGCATGCCCGGTTGTCCCGAGGAACTGCGAGGCACGTGGATACAGAGCAGTCTGGCAAACTATAGAAACGATGGGACTGTGCAGCGCGTCAAACAATTGATCGATATTGCCGCCGCCTTCCAGGCGGAACGTCGCATCCCTTTGCTCTGCGGAGAATTCGGCGTCTATATGCCCAATAGTGATAACGAGGACCGCATCTACTGGTACAGCGTCGTGCGAGATTATCTCGAACAAAAAGGCATCGCCTGGACAATCTGGGATTACAAGGGCGGCTTTGGTCTTTTTGAACAGGGAACCAACGAGTTGTTCGACCATGACTTGAACGTTCCTCTGGTTGAAGCGCTGGGATTAAACGCCCCGCCGCAGCAGGACTTTATCCCGACCCCGGATGTGAACGGATTCGACCTGTATCTGGACTATATTGAACCCAATATCATCGAGTCCGGTTGGATGGACGCAGGACTGCTGGATTATTATTCCCAGGACAATCCGGCTTCCGGCGAGTTCTGCATTCACTGGACGGGCGTCGATCGGTACAACAGTATCTCCTTTCGTTTCTCGCCGATCAAGGACCTCTCCATATTGGCTGCCAACGGTTCTATGGTTGATTTTTGGGTCCGATGCACCAGTCCGAGCGCAAGGTTCGATATCCGGTTCATCGATACAAAAACGGAGGAACCCGGCGACCATCCGTGGCGAAAGCGATACACGATCAGCCAGAATACCGCCGCGTGGAATGGCGAATGGAATCATCTGCAAATCCCACTCAGTACATTCTCTGAAGGCGGTTCGTGGGACAACGGCTGGTTCGGTCCGATTGGAGCTTTCGACTGGAGCGCCATCGACCGTTTCGAGATCGTCTCGGAATACGGCGATTTGGAAGGAATCCATCTCTATTTCGACGACATCCGCATTCTGGACTCGAATCCCCGCCAGCCCTGACCGGGCCTCTTTTTTCGTTGATAACCCCTGGCTTTTCGCATATACTACTTTTTCGTCATAAGAGGACGGATGACGATGGAAGGTGGACGACGGCCGAAACGTCTCTCGTGCCTCGTCTCTCGTCCCTCGTTCTCTCGGCCGAGTGGCGGAAAGGCAGACGCTGGGGATTTAAAATCCCCTGCCCATTATGGGCGTGTGGGTTCGATTCCCACCTCGGCTACTGCGTTAATGAATGGTGAATAATGACTGGTAAATGTGCGGCAATGCTTGTCGGACACGTCAGACAAGTCTGACCGGTCCGATGCGCTTCGCTCGGCGATTACCAATAACCAGTTACCAATAACCAATTACCAAATTGGAGATGGACGATGGCGAACAAGAATCCCAAGCTCGTGGATGCAGGAAAGCCGAATTTGTACCGCGAGATGTTTCCCTACACGGAATTTCCCATGGTGGTCTTCGACGGCCAAAGAGTCGAGTACGAGATCCCGGAGAAAATCTGGATCACCGACACGACGTTCCGCGACGGCCAGCAGGCCAGGCCCCCCTATAAGCCCGAACAGATTCTGAGGATTTACGACTTACTGCACCAAATCGACGGCGGCACGGGATTGATTCGCCAATGCGAGTTCTTTTTGTACTCGCAGCGCGACAGAGAGGCCGTGGAGCTCTGCAAAGAACGCGGCTACGAGTTCCCCGAGATAACCGGCTGGATACGGGCCGTCGCTGCTGATTTTAAGCTCGTCTCGCAAATGGGACTGGGCGAAACGGGGATTCTCACTTCAGCAAGCGACTACCACATATTCCTGAAGCTGCGAAAAACCCGCAGCCAGGCGCTCAACGCCTATCTCGATATTGCCAAGGCCGCCCTTGATAACAGCGTTATACCGCGCTGCCATTTTGAGGACATCACGCGAGCGGATTACGACGGTTTCGTGCTGCCCTTTGCCGCGGCGCTGATGAAATTGGCCGAAGAGTACGATAAGCCCGTCAAAATCCGCCTTTGCGATACGCTGGGCTTCGCTCTGCCCTGGGCGGGCGTCGCTTTGCCGCGGAGCATTCCCAAGCTCATCCGCGGGCTTCGGGAAATCGGGGTCCCTTCCGAGTGGCTCGAATGGCACGGCCACAACGACTTCCACAAGGTCCAGATCAACGCGGCCACGGCCTGGCTCTTCGGCTGCTGCGCCGCCAACACCGCCATCTTCGGCAATGGCGAGCGAACGGGCAATCCGCCCCTTGAAGCACTCGTGGTCGAGCACGCCCAGCTCAAGGGCATGACCCAGGGCGTCAACTACGCCGCGATCACCGAGCTGGCCGACTACGCTCAAAGGGAGCTTGGCATGGAGATCCCGCCGAACTACCCGCTGGTTGGAAAGGAGTTCAACGTGACGCGGGCCGGCATCCACGCCGATGGCCTGCTCAAGAACGAGGAAATATACAACTGTTTCGATACGCAGGCGCTGCTCAACCGTCCGGCGGGCGTCGCCATCACCGACAAGACCGGAGCCGCCGGGATCAAGCACTGGATAGACTCCAGGTTCCAGGTCGATATCCCCAAGCACGACCCGCGCGTGACCCGGATCAAGGATCGGATCGACGCCGAGTACGCGGCCGACAGAGTCTCGTCGATATCCGACGACGAAATGCACCAGTGGGTGCGGGAGGCATTTGGGGCCGATCTGCCGCCGGCCAGAGCCTGAGGCGTTCTGCGCAAGGCCTCGGTGAGCGACCCGCTACTCGTCGGACGAGTCGGACGGGTCCGACGGGGCCGACCGGTCTGACGTGCCGCTTGCAAGAAACTGCTGATGCAAGAAAATAGACCCGAAATCAAGGCCGTCCTCTTCGACCTGGGCGAGACTCTGCTGACCTTCGGCAGGGTCAAAGCCACTGAGCTTTTTCGGCAAGGGGCCAGACTATCTTACGAATATCTCAAAAGCTGCGGCCAGCGCGTCGGCAACTTCGAGTACTACTTCTGGCGAAACCTCATCGCGCTGCGCATTCGGCACCTGATCTCCAACGTCACGCAGAATGATTTCAATTCGTCGGCCTTGCTGCGAGGGATCGGCAAGAAAAGGGGAATCGCGCTCGACCGCCATCAGTGGGAGCAGTTCTCGTGGCTCTGGTACGAGCCGCTGAGCAAAATCGCTATGGTTGAGCCGGACATCAAACAGACGCTGGCCAAACTCAAGGGATTAGGGCTCAAGCTCGGCATTGTCTCGAACACGTTTGTTAATGGCCACTCCATCGAGAGACACCTCGAACAGGTGGGGATCCTTGAGTTCTTTCCGGTGCGGCTGTATTCCTACCAGTACGATTTTCGCAAACCCAACCACCAGCTTTTCAGGATTGCCGCTGAGCACGTCGGCGAGGCGCCGCAGCACATCGCCTACGTCGGAGACCGCATCAACAAGGACATTCTCCCGGCCCTCAAACTCGGCATGACCGCCATCCTCAAAGCCGCCTACACCAACGCCGGCCAATCACCCCCCTACGGCGCCCACAAAATCACCCACCTCTCCGAACTTCCCACCCTCGTACAAAATATCAACGCCCCAAAAACATCATAGCAGACACTGTCTCGTTCAGAGGCCCGATCTCTTCTCATACCATGCGTAGGTGGATGTTTCATTGCGGCTTTTCCGCCTCAGTTGTCTCTTGCAGGGTCACATTTCTGACACTCACATCGCCGAACATGAGAAGCGTTTCAGGGCTCTCCTGCAAATGTGAACCGGGCATATATGCTAATAGGATCGGTCTAAGAATTTCTATGTTATTCCGATTATTTTTTCGCTCCGTGTTTGTGCAGGAGTTCGATGACGTCTGTGTGGTTCTTCTCTTTGGCAAAGTCCAGAGCGGTCCGGCCCTCTTTGGTCTTGAGGTTTGCATCAGCCCCTTTGGCAAGCAGCACCTTGACGACATTCAGATGACCCTTCCGGGCGGCAAAGTGAAGGGGTGTGAACCCTGCATCCCATCGCGTGCAAGTCGCGTTGATATTAGCACCTTTATCCAAGAGGTACTCAACGATATGAGCGTGCCCTGTATGGGCGGCACGATGCAAATTAGTGTAGTTACCAAAAAGCATCGAGCCCCACTTCATGCCCTCAAATCCTCGGCCATTTACTTCAGCCCCATTCTCTACGAGCAGCTTGACAATATCCAGATCACCAGCCAGGCCGCAGGCCCAGAATAAGAGTGACGCATTAAAGGCGTTATTGTCCCTTACGTCGGCGCCTTTGTCTATCAACAGTTCTACAATCTCTTTGTTTCTTCCGAAAACGGCACAGTGCAAGGCGGTGAATCCTGCAACATCCTCTTGATTGACGTCGGCCCCTTTATTCAGAAGAGAGCGGACCTTTTCAGTCTCCCCGAAGTAAGCCGCCTGATGCAAGGGAGGAATATCCATGCCCTTTGACAGACACCACCGGACCATGTCCGGATGACCGCCTCTCATAGCCTGGTGGTAAGTCGTACCATAGAACTTGCTGGGGGCAGCATCCACTTTGGCTCCGTGGGCCAGAAGCAATTCAGCCGCCTCTTTGCGCCCGGCTTCCGCAACCGTCTGAAGCGGCGTGCAGTCAGCATACCCGCGCGTCTCTATGTCAGCTCCCTTCTCCAGAAGGAGTTCGATCACATCCAGATAGTCCTTCTGATTAGAGTAAGCTGCCATTAGCTGTAACAATGTTAAGCCATTGCCGTCCTTCGTTTCGATGTTAGCGCCTTTCGAAAGAAGGAACTCCACTCTTTCCTTGCGTCCGCCCACTGAGAGCAACAACGCCTTGCCCGTCCGATCATCTATAGCCTCAACATCTGCTCCACGGGCGACGAGTAGTTCGGCCACGTCCATCTGATTGCTATTCAACGCCAAAAGGAGTGGGGTCTGACCATTCTCATTCTTGGCATTTATATCAGCCCCTTGGGAGATTAAGCGTTTGACCTCGTCGATATCGCCGGAGGCGATCGCTGCATGCAGGGTTTCTACCGCCCCATGTTGGCGCAGGACATTCACGACCTCCGTATGCTTCCCTTGTTTTGCCATAGCCAATGGTGTCAGACCTTGGTTGTCCGGGACATTCACGTCTGCCCCTTTGGCAATTAGAAGCTCAACGACGTCGGCATGCCCGCTTCGAGCTGCAATCAAGAGAGGGGTAGCCTCCCGCCGCCCGTCTGATGCATTGATGTCTGCCCCCTTCTCAATCAAGAGTTCAACGATCTCTTTGTGACCACCACGAGCCGCAATCCAGAGAGGGGTGGCCCCTCTTTTGTCTCTCAGGTTGACATCTGCGCCTCTGCGAATCAGGAGGTCCGCCACGTCCTTTTCACCGTCAACGCATGCCATATGCAGCTTCGTCTGCCCTTGGAGAGCATCTTGGCCCTGGATATCAGCACCCTTGGAAATGAGCAATTCCACCACTGGCAATGCACGTGCGGTCATCAGCGGTGTATAGCCACGCCCATGTTTCGCATTGACGTCGGCCCCCTTGGCAATCAGAAAACCAGCCACCGCCGGGGAATCGGCAAGGGCTGCCCAATGCAAGGGTGTGCAGCCAAACTCGTCCTTCACGTTCACATCGGTGCCACCCTCGATAAGCATCGTTACCCTGTCCAGGTCTCCTTTGCACGCGGCTAAATGGACGGTGTTGGGGTAGTCTTTTCTGGTCAGGATCAAGTCGAATACATCCTTTTTGCTGGTGAAGGCCGCCCAATAGAGTGGCGTGTAACCCTTTTCGTCCTTGGTATTGATATCGGCTCCAGCATCAAGCATTATTTTGACATTGCCTTTGTGTCCTTGCCAGATCGCGTAGGCAAGAGGAGGATAATCCTTATCATTCGCTGGACCCTTGTTGACGTCGGCGCCGCTTGCGATCAATGCCCTAACGATCTCCTCACTGTCATTACCATCAGTCCAGAGTGCATAGTAGAGCGGCGTGTAGCCGTGGGAATCGGTGGCATCGACTTTGGCTCCGTTCTCCAATAACACCTTCACCACCTGGACATCACCTCCGCTGGCGGCCTCGGCCAGAGGTGTCCAGGCTCCTCCCTCGGTTGCGTTCACATCGGCGCCTTGGGCAATGAGCTTCTTGACCTGCTCGATATCGCCCTTTGTTACAGCCTCAAAAAGTGATTTGTTCTTCTTTGCTTGCTGAATGCGGTCTATCATAAGCTTTGTTGACGGGATAATCGGACTGGCCGGATACTCATCGAGAAGTTTCTGAAATGCAGATAATGCAGCATCGAATTGTCCCGCTCCGAAATAAGATTGCCCGATCCAGTATAGTGCATCCTGAGCGATTTTGCTTTTCGGTGACAGGCTTATTACTTTCTCGTATTCGGTAATGGCGGCATCGTAATCGGCGAGTTTGCGCAGCTCATTTGCCTTTTCGAAGTGCTGTTGAGCTTTTGTATCTGTCTCTGAAGCAATATCGGCCAAAATCAAAGACGATATTCCGGGGACGGTTGCCAAAATCAGGCATACTGTTAATGAGATTAATCTTTTGTTATTCATTTTATTTCCTCTTATTTTCCGGCGCTGATTGATTGCGCCATATTCATTAATTGTGACATTTCGGTATTACCGATTAAGACATAAGAAAGAGCATCATCCCTCCATGCGAGAATAGTCCCCCCGGTCTGCTCTTTGTTGCGAAATACGGCATATTCTCTGAAATCCTTCGGCTCAAGCCCGCGCTGCCCATCCAGAGGTTGCTCGAACAGCGATACCGAATTG
>DATKWR010000944.1:0-4246 GCA_035529475.1 Sedimentisphaerales bacterium
AACGGCGGCTACGGATACGAGCGAGGGATCATGTCGTGGATCGGGCCTGACCAGGAAGCTTTCATGGTATCGCTGATCACGCGTATGCTGGATGTCTTGTTTCCTGAGTCTGGCGGGAAGTCCTTCAGCGCAGAAGATCGCCTCTAATGGAAATGTGGAACAATGTGTTATAATATCTTGAGTACCGGGCAGTGGGTATCGGCGTGTGTGGGTGTGTTTATGCAACGGTTGATTGAGGTGTAATTATGAATGGTAATGAACGCATCACTCGCAGGGGTTTTCTTGAACGTGCAGGTGAGATATCGGCGGGGTCGTTCTTAGCCGGCTATGGGCAGCCGGCAAGAAGCTCTTCTTCCAGGAGGGAATCGCAGATGAAAAAGCCAAGCGTTCTGTTTGTCTTTGCCGACCAGCTTCGCTACAGCGCAGTTGGTTCGAGCGGCAATCAGATAGTCCGCACGCCGAACTTCGACCGCCTGGCCTCACAGGGCCTGGTTTTCGATAATGCCTTCGCCAGTCATCCTTTGTGCTCGCCGTATCGGGCGAACATCCTGACCGGCAAATATGGATTTGCCAATGGCGTGCCGGACAATGAATATCTGCTATGGGACAACCAGGTCACTCTGGCCCAGGCTCTCAAAACCGCCGGATACCACACCGCATACGTGGGCAAGTGGCATTTAGGCAGTGGGCCGTACACGCACCAGAAGCGTTACGGTTTCGATTATATGTTCGCCTTCAATTGCCTGAATCGGCACTATGGAGCTGTTTATCACAGCAATGAGGCCGGACCCATCAAGATCGACAAGTTTGCCCCTGAGGGCGAAACCGATGAGGCCATCAGGTTCATTGAAGAACACGTGAAGATGCGAAGCGATTCTCCTTTTGCCCTGATAATGAGCTGGGAACCGCCGCATTGGCCTTACGACCACTATCCTCAAGAGTTCAACACCTATGACCCTGCCGGGGTCGATCTGCCGCCCAATGTTCCCGTTCAGATGGCCGAGTTTGCCCGTCGGGAAATTGCCCAGTACTACGGCAACGTTTCCGCGATAGACGCGCAGATGGGCCGACTGACCGAGGCGCTCGACCGGCTTGGGATCGCCGACGATACGATTGTGTGTTTTTCGTCCGATCACGGCGATCATTTGAGCAGTCACGGCTACGGCAAGCCGATGGACAAATGGATGCCCCCCACCATGCGGGCGTCGAAATCCACGCCCTACGAAGAGTCCATTCACATACCTTTTATCCTGCGTTACCCGCGAGCCGTCAGAGCCGGGCGACGGACCGCAGCGATGTTCAGCAGCGTGGACGTTATGCCCACGTTGCTGGCCCTTTGCGGCGTTGCGATACCTGATGGTGTGCAGGGTCACAATCTGGCCCACGTTGTCACAGGGAAGGACGGCCCGGAGCCGCCCGATTCGGTCTATCTGATGAATATGGGAACGGGCTGGCCCGACCGCGACAGGTGGGTCGGCTGCTGGCGAGGGGTCCGCACCGACCGATGGGTCTATGCCCGTTGGTATAAGCAGGACGATCACGACCCCGTCTTGTTCGATCGCCAAAACGATCCGCACGAGCTCAACAATCTTGCGGGGAATCCGAAATTTGCCGAGGTTCGTCAGCAAATGGAAGCTCGCCTGAAGAAATGGATGGCTGACACTAACGATCCATTCGAAACCGGTCGTCGCGAGGCCCGGAAGGGTATGCTGGAGATGAACTTCGAGCTACAGCCGCGGTGGCCGCAGCTCAATCCTTAAGCATTCTCCACCTCACTGATATCGGACTTCTCGTCAGGTCCCATAACACCGCGAGATGGGAATGGCGTCCGCCTCTTGCGGCGATAATGAGTGCGGGGCTGCCTGGTTACTGAACCCAGAGCAAGGAAATGCCGATATCTGTTATGAGTTCTGCACAATTGGAGTTAGGCATACTTTTGGAAGAAGAAATCTTCTTTTTTAGTCTGTCGAGAAGGGAGTATGGGCTAATGGGCCACGATTGGTCTGATAATATTCTGATCGCCAAGTTACCCGCGGAGCCGCAAACCAGCGACGAGCTCACTGCCGTCACTGCGCTGGCTCTTGAGCGGCCTGGAAGCGACCTCATTGTGGATCTCGTGGCGGTTGAGGAGCCTACCTGCCAGAGCCTCTGCGAGCTGATGAAATTGTCCAGCCTCTTGAGCGGTCGTGGGCGTCGCTGCGTCTTCTGTAACGTCAGTGAGGCCGCAAGACAAACCTTCGCCGCGTATGGCTTCGACAGGCTCGTGGAAATAGCCGCTCTGTCCGAGGTTGTCTTCACACCGTCAGTCGAGCAGCTCAGCACGGGCACTCTGGAGCTTCGCAGTTCGGACAAGGCCAAGCCGCTGCAGAGAAGAAAGTACGTTCGTTTGAACGTCCCTCCACCGCTGGAAATGGACGTGCTCCTTTGGCACGGGGGCCGCAAAGATGACTATCACAAGCTGCTGCCGGGGCACTCTTGGCGCGGAAGACTCGTGGACATTTCAGAAGGCGGGGCCCAGGTGGCCATCGACGCTGCGGAAGACACGACTCTTGGCAGGGGCCGGCTTGTAGGACTGGAATTCTCGCCGAAGCCCGGCGAGCCGCTGCTGGCATTCGATGCCCAGGTCAGAGAGATTCTGCCGACAGCGGATGGCAAGAATATCTGCCTGGGTTTGAAGTTCGTAGGATCGGAAGCCAACCCTGAAGCTCATCAAGGTCTGCACAAGCTCTGTAACGCTGAGGGTGTTTACTACGAAGCGAAGGAAAACGCGACGGTTTGAAGCAGTTCATACGTGCACAGGTGCGTGAGTGCATACCTGATCCCCTGATTCCCCGATCCCCGCCGTGCTGCCTTCTGTCTTCTGCCTTCTGTTCTCTGTGTCCTGTATTCTGTTTTTTTGATTTGCTTTTCTTGCGTTCGAGTGCTAAATTCACGCTTTGCGGGGTGTGCAGCCCGCGGAGATGTATTTGAGGAAATACCGAGATGGCGGAACATTTTGAAAAGACACTGTTCAAGGCGGCGGATAAACTGCGAAAGAATATAGACGCCGCAGAATATAAGCATATCGCACTTGGGCTTGTTTTTCTCAAATACATTTCCGATTCCTTCGAGGCACTGCACGCCAAACTAATCGAAGGTAAAGGCGATTATAAAGGCGCAGACCCGGAAGATGCCGATGAATACCGGGCGGAAAACGTCTTTTTCGTCCCCGCAACAGCCCGATGGTCTTATCTTCACTCAAGATCGAAACTGCCCTCTATCGGAAAAGATGTCGATAATGCGATGGAGGCAATTGAAAAGGAAAACCCCACCCTCAAAGGCATATTGCCCAAAGTCTTTGCCCGGGCTAACCTTGACAAGGCAGCACTGGGCGGGCTGATTGATTTAGTCGGCAATATCGCGCTGGGGGATGAGGCCGCAAAGAGTAAAGATATTTTAGGCCGGGTTTATGAATACTTCCTCGGTGAGTTCGCCAACGCCGAAGGCAAAAAAGGCGGCCAGTTTTATACTCCTGCTTGCGTTGTGAAGCTTTTAGTAGAAATTATACAACCTTATAAAGGAAGAGTATTTGACCCCTGCTGCGGCTCAGGCGGGATGTTTGTTATGAGTGAAAGGTTCGTCCAGTCTCATCAGGGCAAAATCGATGATATTTCCATCTACGGGCAGGAATCAAATCAGACAACCTATCGGCTTTGCCGGATGAATTTAGCAATCAGACAGATAGACGGCTCTCAGGTAAAATGGAACAATGAGGGTTCTTTCCTTAACGATGCCCATAAGGATTTAAAGGCCGATTTTATTCTGGCAAATCCACCTTTTAATGACAGCGACTGGTCGGGACAATTACTTACAAAAGACGCACGCTGGAAATATGGAATCCCTCCTGCTTCTAATGCAAATTTTGCTTGGATTCAACATTTTATCTATCATTTAGCGCCAAATGGTATAGCGGCATTTGTTATGCACTGTAGCGCAGCAAGCAATAAAGGTTATGAAGCAGAGATAAGAAAAAGCTTAGTCGAAAATGATTTAGTTGCTTGCATAATACATACCCCAACTCAATTATTCTACAATACTAATTTACCGGTTCATCTTTGGATTGTAGCCCGAAACAAGAAAGGCTCCCAAACCAAGCGAGATCGAAGCAATGGAATTTTAATGATAGATGCTTCCAGATTAGGTTTTATGATCGACTCGACCCATCATTCATTATCCGGTGAGGATATAAGGGTAATAGCCGAGACAT
>DATKWR010000945.1:0-7272 GCA_035529475.1 Sedimentisphaerales bacterium
CGCATGCGGACCAAAAATCGTGCACTTGCCCAAGGCCGCCGCCTCCATCATGTCAGAGCCGCCCATGGGAACCAGAGACCGGCCCACGAAAATCACTGTTGCCAGGCAGTAGAATTTCCGCAGGTCACCCATCGTATCGCCGAGAATAATGGGGACTTTCTCAGTGCACTTTGCACCACTATTCTTGATCGCGCCGTACCGCAGAAACTTGAGACCCGCATCTTCGATGAGCCTGGCCACTTCATCGAATCTCTCGGGCTTTCGGGGCACGATGGCCAGTCGCAGGTCCCTGAACCATTCCGATTGTTTCAACTGCGCGAACACATCGAGAATGATCTTTTCCTCCCCGGGGCCGGTCGCGCCGGCGACCCATAACCGCTCGCCGCCAAGATCGAGTTGGGCGGCCAGAGCATCCGTGCCTTCCACTTTATCGGTAATCTGAGCCGTGTCGTATTTCAGCGAGCCGGTGACCACCACGTTCTCGGCGGCCGTCCCGATAGCTCTGAAACGCTCAGCGTATTCGTCCGTCTGGGCAAGAACGAGACTGACATTCTGGAAGACTCTCCGAGCGAACGGCCTGATTCTATTGTATCGGGAGAAACTCTTGTCACTGATTCGCCCGTTGACCACAACTACAGGAACGTTTCGCCGCTGTGCAACACTGACGAAATTGGGCCAGACTTCCAGTTCCATCAACAAGCAGATTGCCGGCCGAATATTCTTGAAGGCACGGCTCATCACACAGGAAAAATCAAAGGGAAAATAGAAGACCTCATGATGCTTGCCGAAAAGACTCGTCGCGCGGGCAAAACCCGTATCGGTAGTCGTGCTGACCACGATCTCAAAGTCGCCGAACCGCCTAACAAGCTCCTCGACGATGGTCTTGGCCGCGTTGACCTCGCCGACGCTGACGGCGTGGAGCCAGATACATTTTTCCGCAGGGTTTCTGCGACGGATTCTGCCAAACCGCTGGGCCCAGCCCGTTCGGTAGCGTTTGTGCCTGACGGCCCGATAGATGATGACGGGGCTGTATGCCAAAGCAGCCAACAGATACAACACATCCAATACGAATCTCATTAAGTCGTCCTGCAAAGCAATAAACGTCCAGGCAGGGTGTGAATGATATTCGCAGAGCGGAAGGATGTCAAATGGTTAGAGGAATCTACGAATCTGTTCCGTGCACTCAAGGCGCTGTCCGGGCGAGCCAGGATTCTGCAAAGACGGCAAGGTAAAGGAAATCAATGACACCATCCGGGGCGCCGGGCGGCGCTAAATCGGCCCTGGCGTACCAGTTAGGCTGGCCTGAGCTGGAAAGCCATGCCTGCGCAAACGCGGCAAAATCGAGCCAATTCACCACGCCATCGCCCTGCGGCGGGGCAATATCGGCGGCCAGGCGAGCCGGAATTCGCTCGAACGCCAGCGAAGGCGGGTCCTGGAACAGCAAGCCGCCGCCGTGAAGGACAAGGTTGAAATCCACAAAAAGATTTGTCCCGATGATTCCGTCCAGCGTGCCGCCTTCGGGCGAGGCAACGTCGAGAAGTATCACGGGGACATCCGTGAAGGTCAGCCAGCCCCCAAGTGCCGGTATCTCAAGTGAATCGATGTAAAAGCCGGGCTGGATTGTGGTCGTGCCCGTGGCGTCCTCGATGTCCACATCGAACTCCGCCTTGGCCGGATCCAGACCGAGGCGAGAAGCGACCCGCGAGCCGATCACGGTGATCTGGGCGCCGGTGTCGAGCATGAAACGAGTTTTATCGATAGCACTTCGGGCGCCGTCATGCAAATCGACACTTGCCACAAAAAACAGGCTTTGCAGGACCCCTCCTATAGTCGAAGGGGCCCCGGGGCGGATAGTAAAGTCTTCTATGAGGGCTTCTATGTCCAGAAAGTACTGTATGTCAGCAGCGCCGGTCGGAATCAAATTCAGCGGTATGCTGTTGGTGTAATCAGGTATCTGCGGATCTTCGTGGCTGTAAAACCGAATGTCGGGCGAGGTGTAATCGTTGCCGTCGTACGTGATGGTAATCGGCCGGTCATTGAAGATGGCGGTGACGAAATTCACGCTCATGGGCGGGCCGATAGCGGTCGGCAAACCATTCGTATCGGGCGGCGGTTCCTCGGCGACAACAATCGAGACGTTGCTCTGGCCAACCATATTTGACTCATCCAGCGTCATTGTATTCGCATCGATGGCGGCCAATCCATCCATGAAGAGGCCCAGCGGCTGGCTCACCAGTGCAAAGGCCGTGTTCGTCGCGCCGCCGAGCTCAACGATAGTGGGCGTCAGTAAATCGGAAGCATAGATGCCCGTGCGCTGGGCGGCGGCGTAGCTCATCAGGTGGGTACTGGCTCCCGTGTCGAACAAACCTATCGCGAAGTCCGTTTGGGGACTGTTTGTCAGATGCTTGCCGACAACAGAACTCTGGGTCTGGGCCACATAGTCGTCGTCGGACCGCGCATCGGTCACGGCAACAGCTATTTGTGGGAGAAATCCCGCTATAGGAGGCGACTCGATCACATTGGCAAGATGCGGTAGAGTACCGGATTCGTCCAAGAACAGGCCAAAACCCGGCGTCGCTCCGCCGGACGAATCCGCTTTTCGGGCGCCGGCGGATTCACCCTCACGGGGCCTGACACGTAGAGGCAAGGCCCCCCCCTGGGGAACGCTGATGGACTTGATGCGCCCGCAGGGGCCCGCGAGCCAATTGACGTTGTGCTGCTCCCACCCGGTTCTATTCGCCCGGCCAACAGATGTCAAAAGGGTGATGGCGGCAAGAATTGAAAACAACCACCCTCGATTCCGGCTATCCAAGCTGAATCTCCTAATCGTAATCTACTATCATCACTACATAATATTGTAACATATCAGGGCCAAAATGTGACGCAGAAAAGACGGGATGTTGTGTTTTCTCTGCGAAATTGGCCGGCTCGGCTCTCCAAGAATCTTGTACCGAACGCGCCCTGAGAGGCTGACGGCCGGGTGGCAGCCTCAAAGCCGAAGGCTTTGGGGATGGCTCGACTGCGACCATCCCCAAGCTGCGCTTGGGGCTTTGCCACCCACCAGCAGCAATCCCCTGCGATGCAAATCTTGACAGAGGCACGATTACCGGACTCAGAAGGCCGGCCCCAAAATCCACTCTTTGGGCGAGAGGTCGTTTCAGGGCAAAAAGGTCTTCGAGACGGCGAGCTTCTCCGGCAGGTAGTGGTGGATGACGTAGTTGAGATCGTGCACGGCGAAGGCCTGCTGCTCGGCTCTGACGCCCATGTCGAGCAATTGCTGGATCGCATCCTGCCACGGCTTGTAGTGCTGCACGAACGGGTCGTTCTTGAGGGCGTCTTTGGCCCTTTTGATGTCCACGTCTTTGAGCGGGTGAGTGGGCAGCTTGTAATCGACAATGTCCTGGGGCGTGACGCCGAGAAACTTGGCGTTGGGCACGCAGAAATATCTGTTGATATGTGCGGCGTTGCCCGAGCCGACCTTCAGCGTGCGGTAGATGTTGAACATGCCGTAAGGGTCGCAATCGACAAAGGCATAGACCGGCAGTTTCAGCTCGTCGGCCAGCCGCCGGATAAAACGCCGGCACGCGCGCGTCGGCACGCCGCCCATCGATACAAGGATGCAATTGGCCGTACGCCAGTAGCCGTGCTTGACCAGGCGCTGGAACATGCCCGCGGTTTCAATGGCAAGCACGAACTTGGCTTTGGTCTCGAACTTCAGATGCTCCACGGAGATCGGGATGGAGTATGCACCCGAGCCGAACTTCGTGCAGTCGATGCGCAGCTCCTTGCCCGTCTCCGAGTCGCGGTCGATCACGACGAGCTTGCCGGCGATTTCACCGCCCTTTTCCTCCGGAATGAATCCCAGTTGTTCCCGGTTGACCTGGAACAATGCCTCGATATCGTCAATCACCGTGTCCGATTCGGGCTGCTCGTCGAAGCGCGCCTCGTCCCAGTTCTTGGAGACGTAGTACGCTTCTCGTTTGGTCATGATCTCGTCGTCCTCGACGAGCGTCTTGGCCTGGGACATCATGCGCAGGGTTTGAGCGAACGTCTTGACCGTCGCGACGGTGAGCGTGCGCGTCTTCTTCTTGCCCTTGAGCTCCAGAAAGCCCTTCTTCGGCTGGTACTTCACGTTGGCCAGAGAACGCAGCGGGAACGTCAATGTCGGCTTGCCCTTGCGCTGGATTTTGGAGCGCACGGCGGCGGC
Source organism: Sedimentisphaerales bacterium (assembly GCA_035529475.1). Taxonomy (GTDB): domain Bacteria; phylum Planctomycetota; class Phycisphaerae; order Sedimentisphaerales; family Anaerobacaceae. The sequence continues at coordinate 4,208 of DATKWR010000945.1, forward strand.
GGTTTCTCGGATCTGATTGGCAATCCTGCTCACGCTCGGCTCCTTTCAAGAACATCTGTCAACTGTTTCACCATGGCGCTCTCCTGGTGCTGCGAAAGCCCTAACATTTCGCGCAGTGCGATGGCGACGTGAGGAATATACTTGTGAATGTAGGCCATTTTGCGTTCGGATTCAGCCGCCTTACGACGGCGACGGACGAACACAGCCAACCTCCGCCCGCACTCTTGAAGCGCAAGCCGTACCTCTTTGATGATCTCCGGATAGTGGGCAATGGCCTCTTTGCTCTCCGAGGTGAAAGGCACCCATACCGAAGCCATGTGGACCAGGATGACCAGTGGTCCCGTCGGCAACGCGCCCGCCGACTGCTGGAGTGCATAATTGCGCCAGGCGGTGCTGAGCACCGAACGCGTGATCGCGCAGGCCGACTGCTGGTAGAGCAAAGGCACTCGATTGGCGTACCGCAGCACGCGGGCAAGCCCGTCTCCGGGCACGGAACCGCCATACGCCAGCGCCGCTTCGATCTGGAAGGGGTTTCCCCGATACACGGCGGGCGGCCTTGTGACGGCGGTGAAAAAGGCCGCTTCGATCTGCTTTTTCAGTCCCGCCACGATCAGCTCCTCGCCGATAGGGCTGAGGCAGTCCGTCGGCGGGTTCATGATTTTCGTCTGGTTGATGGCCTTGAAGAGGTTGTCCGCCTCCTGCCTGGCAACGCGCGACGGACGAGAACGCTCGGACACCTTTGCCTTGTCACAGATCTCCTTTGCCACGCGAGAGCTGACTCGGGAGAAATCCGTGTGCAGAAACGACTGCAAGGTGCGCGCCTTGGTATCATGCAGCATCTTGATCAGCACGCCTAATTCCACGCCGTAGGGATGCGGCTTGATTTCCCTGGTGTGATCGGGCACCTGTTTTGACGCGCGATTATACACTGTCGTCTCGTTGTCGGGCGTCACTAACGCAAGCGTTACATGAGGGTTGGCAATAGAGGTCTGCTCAAGATACTCCTCGACCGACTGGCGGCCTTTCTGGAACTTGGCCTCCAGCTCGATCTCCACCTTCGTGCCCCGCGGCGCTTGCCAATCCACGGTCCGATCGACCAGGATGCGGGGCTCGTTTTTCTTGGCGTCGATCTCAAGCTCATAGTAATGGGCGGGCTGGCTGCGCGCCGTCCTGGAGGTGATGACGATGGGTTTGCCGGTGGTGAGCTGGCCATACATGCCGGCTGCCGAAATACCAATGCCCTGCTGCCCGCGAGACATCTTGAGCCGGTGGAACTTCGAGCCGTACAGCAGCTTGGCGAAAATCTTGGGAATCTGACTTTTGAGGATCCCCGGGCCGTTGTCTTCGATGGTCACGCGAAAGCGATTTTCGTCCGCGCCGGAGGCGATGGCGATCCGAACCTCCGGCAGAATACCCGCCTCTTCGCAGGCGTCCAGCGCGTTGTCAACGCCCTCCTTGATGGTCGTCAGCAAGGCCTTGCGCGGGTTATCGAAGCCTAACAGGTGACGGTTCTTCATGAAGAATTCCGCCACCGATATCTCTCGCTGCCGCTTGGCCATATCCTCGGCGGTGGAACCAAGAGGACTCGCCTCTTCACGTGTTTCTTCGACGATCCCTTCGGCGACCGTTTCGAGTTTAGGCTCGGTTTCCTTCGAGACGCGCGGTGCCTTCTCTGCACTCTTCTTGGCGGTGCTCTTGTCCGCCTTCTTCCGCTTGCCTGTCGTCTTTTTCGACGTGGAATGTGACTTCTTGGCAGCCTTGCGCTTTGGGCTCGCCTTCGTCCTCCTGACTTTTGCCATTCACTCAACTCCCTGGTGCTCGATACTCCTGACTGGTGATTAGTAGTCGTTTGTAGTGACGCCGTAAGGCGTTACCATGCCCTTACGGGCACACTACAAACATTCACTAATTACGGAGAATCCTTTATCCATTCAGTGTCCAGCCGGGCCGATATTGACGGCTGAGCAGCGCATTGGCTTCGGCGCTATTGGTGACGCGCCCGGCGGCGCCGTCGTATTCAAGCTTCTTGCCGACGCGGTAAGCCACCATGCCCAGCAGCATCATCTCAATCACCGTTCCGCCGTAGTTGAAATCGCAATGGGTCTTCAAATTGTTCTTGCCCTTGCACGCATCGACCCATTCCCTCTGGAAGTGGCCCAGCGGTGGAATCACCTCGTCTTTGGCCCGCTTGTTGTAATACGTCATGTCCGCGTCGTCGCCGAACGGCAGCACAATCCGCGAATCGTAATCGCAGATGACGTATCCCTTGGTGCCCTTGAACATCGCGCCGTGGCCGATCTTGTTCAGATCGACCCAATTGCTTGGCGATCTGGGCATCATGCCGCCCTGATACCAGTGGACGCGAACGGGTCCGCGCCAGTCGTTCGCGGGTATATCGAACGCGGTGTGCAGCTCAACGGGCGTAACTTCCGGATTGAACCTTTCGCCTTCGCCCGTCGCGGTCGTGGGAAGACCGGCGTCAATGGCGTTCCACACTAAGTCGATGGTATGGCTGCCCATGTCGCCGACCTGGCCGGTGCCGAAGTCCCAGTACATGTTCCAGCTCAGGCAATTCATGCCCGGCCCGCCCTTGAAGTATTCCGGGTTGTACGGATGCCACGGCGACGGCCCGATCCACAAATCGTAGTGCAGATGCTTGGGCGGTTCGCCCTCGGCCGCAGGATAGCCCGGCCTGCGGATCTGGCGATTGCCCCAGGCATAGGCATCGGTCAGCTCGCCAATGGCCCCATCTTTGACCAGCTCGCGCACCCGCTCGAAGTTCGGCTTGGCGTGACGCTGCGTGCCGACCTGGGTCGCAAGCTTTTTCTTTTTCTTTTGATATGTAGCCTGGACCACGCGGGCCTCTTCCACCGTGTTGCCCAGCGGCTTTTCGCAATAGCAGTGCAGATCGCGATTCAGCGACCAGTTGGCGATAAACGCGTGCGTGTGGTCCGTCGTGCAGCAGATCACGGCATCCAAATCCTTCTGTTCGAGGCATTTGCGCCAGTCAACATAGTGCTTGGCATTCGGAAATCTCTCGGCGGCGTGAGCGATATGCTCCTCAT
>DATKWR010000946.1:0-2147 GCA_035529475.1 Sedimentisphaerales bacterium
GGTCTCGGCAACGATGCACTCCGGCGCGGCCAAATCCGGCGCACAGACCGGGAGCGTGATGCCGTGCAGCGTCTCGAAATCGTGGGTCGAGGGGGCCGCGTAGGCCGTGCCGGCGAGGATCGACAGCAGGAGCGCGAGCGAAGGGGTGATCGGGGTTCTTTTCATGCCGGGGCGTCCAACTCGGACGGATCGTTGATGCCGAACATGGGCAGAAAGAAGAACGGCTTGCCTTGTTCTTTCAGGACGGACGCGCCCTGGATTTCATTGCTAGCCCCGGCGGCGGCCCAGGCGGCGGCCCAGGCGGCGTCCCCGGCGGCGTCCCTGGCGGCGTCCCAGGCGGCGGCCCCGGCGGCGGCCCCGGCGGCGGCCCAGGCGGCGTCCCTAATCCGTGGGTCTCCGGTGCGAAGGTATTGCCGCACTGTATATGGTGCATCCCAGAGCGAGATAACATCTAACGCACACAGCCGGGCGAAGTGTCTTAACACGTCGGAAACATCAATTCCGCCCCGTAGATATGTCCTGTCTGAGCATGCGGCCTTGTCCCGTTTAACAACGACGGTCCCATGGCCTCGCACCCGCCAGATAATATCACCAGGGGCATACTGGAGTGCGTCCAGAGCGTTCACGCTCAGATGCAATCCGTTTTCGCAGGGCGTGATAGTCCCATGTACGTGATGAGTGTGTCCGATCTCAATGCGCCTGCCGTCGCCATGCGGCAGGACTCGTGCGGCAGAAAACCACCAACCGTCTATATGATCTGGATGTTCCATTGTCATTCCTCGCTCTCGAATAAGTCCATCTGGCCCAGCGGCATCTGGCCTTCGATCTCGGCCCGCCGTTCACAGCAGTAGCCGTCGTCCATGCAGCTACAGCAAACCACGAGCCCACACGTCTCGCACGGGGCCAGGACGATGGCATCGACGTAGTACTGGTGCACTTGGTCAGGCACGCCGTTCTCCCACGTTTCTAACTCTTCCCTGGCATGGTCCCCGCAGACCTTGCAAGTATGCAGGAAAATCCACATTATTCTGCTCCTATGACTCAGCCACTACCTTTGCTGAGTTTACTATGTCGTCAATCCAGTCGATGCAGTTCCAGAATCGAGCCCCGCTGTAATGGGGGATAACGCCGACCTCGAACTCTGCGGCCTCGATATTAGCCTTCAGTTTCGCCATGAGAGCATCGGTTGAGTCTTTGTTCTCAACGGCCTTTATCAGTTGGCTGATGTTCTTTTGTGCCATTTGCAGTCGCTTGAGGTCCGGGGTCTTTAGCTTGTTGACGTCGGCGATCTTCAAGCCGCCTTCATCTCGTTTCGGACGCTTCGCTCGATCTGGATATTTGGTCTCGATATCCGAATCCGCAGACCGGATACAGGCCAAGACCAAGTCCCAACTACCAGACCACATTGTCACCGCTATTTTGTGTTCTCCTGCCATCGATATTCCTTTCCTCTCTGTGACTCTATTCGTCTTCTGGTACGCCCAGATGATCCATCAGGGCATTGAGTTTGCTGTTGATGATGGCGTTGCCAGTGTTCTTGTGGATATCGATCGCGGCTAAGATTCCGCTGATGGCCGTGGTGACGACAAGGATAAAGAGCAATCCCAATGCAATCACCCCTATGAGCGAAAGCAGGCTTTCCATAGTTCATGTCTCCTCTCTGTGACTCAACCGTCGTTCTTCTTAGCCTCGTACAATGTGGTGAGGCGATTGGATTTCAGCACTCGGGCCCAGAACCACCAGAACCGCTCGTCGGCAGTGATTTTCTTGGACGCAACGGCCTTCTGATAGCGGCGCATGATGAACCCCATAATGACATCGCGCGTGGCCTCGGCATTGTCTACCGTCAGGTTGTCCTCAGAGAGGTCGTTGAGGCCCTTGGCCGCAATCCAGAACCCTATTTTTATCAGCAAATTGCTCATTTTATCCTCCTAAAATTGCCCGACCCGCCAGCGTGACGTTTGCGCCTGGTTCAGTCTGTGCCGAATGTCAGCGCACGTGGCTCAACGGGCCGGGCGTAGCGAGAACGAGTCGCAATTAGAATTCCAACATGGCCCCGAACCAGACCTCCAGGCCCGACTGCTGCATCGGATCGTCAGAGCCCCCCGACTCGATGACCTGATAGACAATTTCCAGTACAGCCGGGC
>DATKWR010000947.1:0-8890 GCA_035529475.1 Sedimentisphaerales bacterium
GTCACGTTGGGGTTTGTGGCCTCAACTGAGTATGTGTTGTAATTGTTTGCTCCGCCGTTCTGCTGTGCATAGCTATTAACCCGTGTCAGGTAGTAGCTGAATCCCAGCGGCACAGAGTATTGTGACATCTGGCTCTGGCCAGTTCCGGGGTTAATTTGACCATAGGTCACGCCACCGTTCTTCGCTGTAATTGTGCCAGTGTTCACAACACGAAGTGCGTTTGTTGAGGTGATGATCAGATTGTTGACCCGAAGAAAGGCGTTTGTCGTGTTGACTGGAGTGGTGCCATTCATGGTTACCACCTCTTGCAGGTAAGAGTAGTCAGCAGCAAGCCCACGCACAATGACGCGCATTGAAGTGCCGTCATTGGCGGAGGTGCTTACCAGCGTCATCACAACAGCAGATGTTGGATAAACATATGCAATCGGGTTTTCCCAGATGCAAATTGACGTTGTTTCCACAAGAGGCTGATATCCAAAAATATTGATCTGAGAGTGCCCGGATATTTGACCCCGGGCAACCTGAAGCTCAAACGGCTCCGTCATTCCGACTTGCGTTATGGACCGGATCGCATGGGCCATGACCGTGGCCTACGAATAGAACACGGTCAAAGCCGATACATTGGTGGCGGCCGAGATATAAGGATCACTTACGGACAAAATCCCATCTGATGGGATGTTTACCGAATGGGTGTCGTCCGCCTTGAAATCCAAGTCAAGGATCGTGGCTCCACCATCACCGTCCGTAACAGTCAGGCGTCCGGCCCCAACATTGGAGACGGTCACCTGCACCTGACGGATCCGAGCCCGGCCAACGCCAACAGCGCCAGTGCCTGTCAGACGCTTCGTTTTGATGTCTGAACGAGACATGTAGCTCTCCTATTTCATCTTGACGCCACTGCGGTTGCCAGCTCGGGGATTGCCGCTTCTCTTGGGCTTTGGCGTGTCATCCATTGAACGGCTAACACGCTTGGCATTGCGACCCTTCAAGTCCGAAGGCTTTTTTGATTCCGAAGGCTTGACCTTAACACCACTGCGATTGCCTGCGCGGGGGTTTGTCGTCTTAGAGCGGTCCTTGCTGGGGCTTTCCGACAGCAGCCCACCAAAGGTTTTCAAGGTGGAGAGCTTGCTGTTGTAGCCCTCTGGAGAACCCTCTGAAGGCTTACGCTTTGGCATTGACGGGCGTTCCTTTGGGACTGGGGCCTTCTTTGGAGCAGAAGACGCCTTTTTATCGGAAGCCATATCGGTTGAATATATCTTGCCCTTGAAGGGGAACGTCTTGCCGGGGCCCAGTTCTTTGTAGGCAGCGGCAAACGCTTTACCGAACTCTGATGTAGCCATTGTCGTAATCCTTATTCGGCGGCGACAGCGGTGCCTGCAGCAGAAATCCAGTCGGAGCCGTCGTTGACAGCTAGAGTTGGCGCGCCAGCAAGGCCGTCAGAGACATAGATGATGGTGCCGATGGCATAGTCGCCAACAGTTGGAACAGTCGCTACGGTGTATGTGGGAGCGACAAAGCCGTTGGTCGAAACGACCGGGCCAGTGAACGTGGTGTTCGCCATTGTATTACCCTTTGCACAAGGTTTTGCTTCGCAGTCTGTGCAACGTCAGGTGGGCGATACCTGTCTACGAAGCTGATGTGGTGCCCATGCCCAAACAATACATGAGCCTTGAACAAAAAGAAAGGGCCACTTGCGTGACCCTTTCTCCGTTTGTCTTCGCTTTGCGCTTATGCGCCGGGCGAACCGAACACGGCGCGCGGATCCGAGAAACCGAAGCTGTAACGCTCACGGGCCTTGAAGCGCATGTTGCCTGTGTCGAAGTCGGCTTCCATCCCAGTCGAGAGCGGGGTGCGCTCGAAGTGGATGAACCCACGAGGAGCGTCCGTCATGATGAAGAACGCATCCGGGTCGGTCATGAAGTCGTTGACCGCGTAGCCCTCGGGCAACATACCCATCGAACGCAGAGCGTTGATGTCGTTGTCCGCGGTGCCGACACGCAGGTTGGACACCATCAGGCGCTCTGCAACGAATTGCAGCTGCCGTGGGATGATCAACTTGGTGCCGCGCAGGGCGACTTTCAGGCCACGCTCGTCAACGAAACCAGCGATGCTGATCAGAGCGTCCTCGAGCGAGGTCTCGTTCAAGTCAGCAGCGGTGCTGGGCTCGTTAGCAAACGATCCACCGTTGGTCAGCGGGTGATCCGTAGCGCAGAGCGCCTTGGTGTCACCGCCAGCATACTGACCAGCCGAGAAGGCGTTGTTCAGGATGGAGGCAGCTTTTACCTGCTTGGTGTGAGCCATCGAGCGGGCAAGGGCTTTCGTGTAACGGCTGCCGAGGCGGTCGTACAGATTGTCCTCAATGGCTTCCTCGGTGATCGAGAACGCCAGCGCGACGGTTTCATGGTTATACCGAGCGGTGTAGGCTTCCTGTGCATCATCATAGGCGATGCCTGAGCCTTCCGATTTAGTTGGTGCCGAGCCAAAACCCGACAGCATCACTTCTTCCTCGAATGCACGATCCGAAGACTCGGTGGTGAAGATTTCAGCATGCTGGTTTTCGTAACGAGCATACTCCATGCCGAACAGGGCGTTAAGACCGGGTTCGAGCTCTTTCGCCAGTTGGGCGCGATTGATGGCCATTCCTATTTCTCCTTACGCCACAGTGCCTTCAGAGTTGGCCTGCAGCAGCGCGTGATTGTTAAACATAACAATCATTTGAATGCCAGCAGCCGCGAAGTCCTGCGTCTCTGGATCCTCGTAAATGCCGAGAATCTTCAGGGGCAGGGAGGAGTCCGACGCGTCAAGCGTCGCAACATCCATCGAAGCCGACGAGTTGCCCGTAGTCGTGCTACCGGAGGTTCCGGTGTTGAACTGGGTGCTCTCGAAGATCGCGGCCTTAGCGGTCGCGCGGTTCGTGAAGGTCGCGTCGGTTGCCAGCACAAAACGCTGCACGGGGTTGTCATAGACATAACCCACGATGTCAAAGTTCGTGTCGGCGCCCGAACCGGGCCAGTATTTTGACCAGACTTTTTTGCCAGTCACAGATGAAACGTATTCACAGCCTGCAAATGCGCCAATGTGCTTATAGGTGTCACCGGAAGCAGAACCAGTGATGGCAATGGTGCCATCGTTGGTCACGATAACCGGAGACCCCTGATAAATCGCACTTGCGCCAGAGGCAATAAAATACGCGTTGGTTCCGTTGCTGTTGGGTGCCCCACCAGCAAGGTTGATCGGGCGAAGCCCGAACGCACCAGATGCGTTAGCCATAGACGTTGCTCCTTAATCAGCCGGACTTTCGTCCGCCAAAAGATACCCGACTTTGCCGCTTGTTTGAAATGGGCATTGAAGGGTGTTGCTCTTTCATCAGATCCTGATCGACAGCTACCATTTGTTCGCGGGTCCGGTTCCCGTAATACTCGGATCTTTCTTCGGCAGTTTCAACAGGGACTCGTGTCAGCATCAAACCCCCATTACCAATGATTCCAGCATGCTTGCCGTCGTCAATGGTAGGTGCTTGGAAGTCAGGATGTTCATCCGCACGAACAGGCTCATAGCCTTCACGCAAGCGGTTAAACACATTCGACTGATCCTCTTCGCCCCGAAGAGCGGTTCGGACCCAACGATGCTTGTATCCTTCTGGCGCCGGAGGCGCATCCAAGCGGGAGGGCGGTGCCCAAGGTTTGCGGCGCGAAGTTGTTTCGCGGGTTGCGCCTGCGCGCGGGGTTCTATCGGTCATTCTCTCACTCCTTCACATACTTTGCGTATTCCTCGAGAGGAACATTCAGACGTTTGGCCATTGCGACCTGTGAGGCCGTGAGCTTTACCGATCTGCGCCCCTGTTTTGCAGGACTGCGGGAAGCTGAGGAGACAGCAGAGGCGACCTGTGCTCCATTACCCGATTTTTTCGACGACGGAAACTTGTGGGGAAACTCATCACGAATCCGTTTGTCGAGCTCAGTATAGTATTCATCGCTTCCTGCGTCAAACCCTTCGTCTTGGGTCAGGGTTGCATCGATGGCAAATGCCGCCGAAGTCAAGATTCGATCCTTACCAAACCACTCGTTCCGCTCCGCCCACTTCTGCGCCCGGGGGTCCGGACGTGGCTGTTGTGGCTGGGCCTGTTGTGGCTGGGCCTGTTGCGTCTGAACAGGTTCTTTCTCTTCGCGCTCAATCCGAGCCTTCGCTAGGCGATGACGTTCCATTTCGGAGTTGATGCGTGTCAGCGCCTCTTGGGCGTTCATCACCTCATCGGTGTCGCCGCGATCATACGCGTCGCGATACTTCTGTTTGGCTGTGTTCAGTTCCACCTGCAGTCGATTGCCGTATTCGGTGACATAACCACGGTCGAGGAGTTTGAGGCGCTCTTTGAGCTTTTTGTTTTCCTCATACGCCTGTTGGGCAAAGCGTTGCGCCTCTTGGCGGTCACGCTCTTCCTTGCGGTATTTTTCCGTCAGTTTGTTGATACGGGTTTTGACGTTTTTGCTGTAGCTTTCAAGCTCGTCGTCATCGCCAGCCGCTCCAGAGACCTGCGCCTCATCCGTGTCTTGCGACTCTTCAACGTCTATCTCAACTGCATCGTCAAGCTCGGTGTCCAGTTCTTCCTTGGCCATCTATGCCTCACACATGTTGGACGTCGGTGGGCTCAGCAATCGTCGCAATGACCTCATCGTCATTGATGATGCGAACTTCCCCGCCGTCAATTTTAAATCGCGAGCCAGCATAGCGACCTATGCAAACCCATTGTCCTTCCTCGCACCACTGCTCAGGATTATCCCCAAACTTGTTCGGGTCTTTGTAGGCCAGCGGGCCTAAACGCAGGACGTAGGCAACAACCGTCGCCAGCGACTCACGCTCTCTAACCTGATCAGGGATATACAGACCACCAGAGGTCTTGGCCTTGCCCTGATAGGGCATAACCAAAAGACGCCAACCTGTCGGCTGGGGGAGGCGGTCAAGCAGGGGCTTATCGAGGAGTGCCGGGTCAACGACCCGCTCATCGGGTGCCACATACGCGCCATCAAGTGAGACCGCCGACGACGCGGCGTCGGCTCTCTCTGCTTTAATTTTCTGCGCGACGTGGTCAGGAACGTAAAGTGTCTTCGACATCGTCTGCGGTTTTCTCCAGCAGGGCCTTTAGATTGGAAACGGCGAAGTTGAGGCCCCGGATCTCCCCCACCGTCTGTTTGTATTGCTCAAAGTCACGAGCGCCACCACTTGCGAGAGACTCAGACAATGCGTCCTCATGCTCTCTGAGCACCTTATACAGGGCTTTTGCAAAAACAACAACGTCCATGTTGTCTACATGGTCTCGTTGCGCAAGTCGAATTTGCTGTCGGTAATCGGCCCGCCTTTAACCCAATCGTCGCAGGTGTTGTATGCGCTACAGGCAAACTTGTAGATCTGGCAGTAGCCCTTGTCTTCTTCACCGCCAAGGCACTTCATGATCTGTGAGGTCTGGTTAAAGGCCCCGCAGTTGCCGCACACCTCAGAGATTTTGAACGCAGCCCCGGTGTCGGCATCGCGATAGTTTGCTTCCTCAACACACTGCTGCTTGTTCTGCTCGTTTACGTCTTCGTCACGCGTGGCAACAGGGCAGCTTCCACCCTCGTCCTCGTCGTTGTCTTCCATCTTGTCGACCTCGAGCTCTTTTTCCCCGAGAATGCTGATTGTAATTATGGGCATCACTGTTTCCTCTGAGATGCTGCGCGCTGAACGGCGATCCGTTCACGGTTCACGCGGTTACGTTCCTCTGCGATACTCTCTTGGCTCTCGATCCGGGCGGCGGCCGTAACGGCCTGCTGTTGTTGGGCCGATGTCTTGAGTGCCAGTTCGGCGCCCGTGGCCACACCCTTTTGGGTGATCTCTTTGTCCTTCAAGGCCAGCTCTTGCATACGAATCTCGACGAGCGGGTCTGTCTGAGGTGGCGGCGGCGGAGCAATGCGCATCATCAGCTCTTGCATCAGCTTGGCCTCGTACAAGACGATCATGTTTTCGACCTCAACAGGGTTCTGCAGGTCTTGCTGCAGTTGCTGCTGATACTGTGCAAGGCTCTGCGGGTTCACCTGTCCCTGCTGAACGGCCATCTTCGCAGCCATAACGGCCTGTTTGATCTCGTCCATCGCCGTTTTGCGGGCCAGCATGCTGACATGCTCCTGAAGGTGGGCATAGAACGTCCCCATAACAGCTGGAGAGGCCTGAACAAGCGGGGCTTGCAAGAACATGATGTGGATGTCGATGTGGCTTTTGTGATCCTGCTCCGGGAAAACCTTGAGGAACTCCCCCATCAAGGCCTTGGCGTTCTCCAGACACGGGTCCATCGGTGCGGGTTCAGGTGGAGGTGGCAGAATTTCGTCAATGTTCTGCACTTCAAGAGCCTGATACATGCGTCGATACGCAGCCGGGAGGTTGTGAATCTGCGGGTTGGACTGCGCAAGCTGCAGTTGGGTCTGTGCCAGCGTGACACGTTGAGCCATGGAGAAAATGTTGGGGTCGCTGACGGGGAGAATGTCAACGCGGCCGTCGAAGTCCTCAGCCTTGATCTCCTGCGAAGCCCCTGCGACCTCGTATGGATAGACCGGAGGCAGGTTTTCCGCCAAGATGCGGGCCAACAGCCGGAACTCTGTCTTTTGGGCGTAATGTAGGCGCTTGTGGATGGCCGACATCACCTTCATGCCGCGCTCAAGCAGCGCGACGGTGGTGCCGACAGGCATCTCTTGGTTCATGTTGCCAACTTGCTGGTCCGCAATGGACACAAAGCGGCGGCCGTCTTCGATGATCGCCCCCAAGAGCTGCGCCAAGGTGGCAGAAGGCTCTTTATATGGCAGCGGGATGATCGAATCCCGGATGTTTCCGCCCGGGGCGTCAATATCACGCCATTCACCCGGCTGAATCGGCTCGTCGCTGTCAGCAACACGGATCCCGCGCGCCTTAAAGCCCGCAGGCAAGTTCGAAAGAGTGCCAGCGTCAATAAGCTGACGCAAAATGCTGGTGGCTGCGCGGCCTAGACCGCCGATCATGTGGATCAGGCCGAACCCGTAGAAGCCCAAGCCGGGCAAAAACTTGTAATGGACAAAATACTGGCGCTTGCGGCGTAATGAATCCCCCTCGTCGTAGTTCCGACGAATGGAGAGGATGTGGCCGCTGTCTTTTTCGATGGTCACGATGTAGGGAATCTTGATTCCAGACGGTTCGCCGTCTGGTCCAACATCTTCGAAGCCCTCGAGGTCCAGTTCAACGTGCATTTCAAGGATGGTGTGGATGTCATCCGTGAATGTGCGCGAAGTGCCCTGCAGTGAGTTAACCTTATCGTCGACAGGATCGTCGTCCATGGAGCCCGTTTCGGTGATTTCAACGTCACGGAAAACACCAAGCACCTGTTTTTTGCGGATGTCGTTGGCCGACACAGTCAAAACGTGCGTAATGCGGGAGGCTGAGGCCAGAGACGTGGCGCCATAGGGAACCACAAGGTCTTGCGCCGGGATAAACTCGGACACGGCGCGATCCAAAACCTCGTCAAAATAGACCTTTTTAAAGGTCGAACCCGACAAGGGGAGATAGAACAACATCTGATCAAGGCCGGGGTCAAACTCCTCCATGACCTCGGTGATCTGGTAGTTCATAAAGTCCTTGATGCGCACGGCCTGATCATCACGGGCCGCGTCCCGAAGACCTAGAACCTGTGTCCGCACAGGGCCGCCCGAAGGTAGCAGCTCTTTGTAGGCCTGAGACTGGAACTGCGTCACAGATTCGCTGATCAGCGGGTGGGTAATACCGGATGCGCCCTCAAACGGCTGGCTGCGGTCCTCGGTTTTAATGCCCAACAGGTCGAGGCCGTTGACATAGGCCTCCTCCCATTCAGCGCGCGACTGCATGTCTTCTTCGTAATCAGCCACAAGTTCGGAGCTCAACTCACGAAGCGTGCCCTCATCGAGCAGTTCGGCTAGGTTTTCAAAGTGATCGCCAATTTCGACCTCAACAGAGCCGTCGTCCATCTCACCTTGCATTGCCTGAACAATCGCGCCGCCCTGACCGTCATCAATGACCTCAGCGCCGCCTGCGAAATCTTCGGGCGCGCTAACGTCGACATTTGCACCCTCGGGCGCCATCATTCCATTGCCCGCAGGCATCGACGTGTCCGTCAACGAACCAATCGGAAGAGCCATTAGTAATACTCCCTTTTGCGAGGCTTCCAGCGCTCGCCATCATTCTCTTCACCCTGCAGGGAAATAAAGCTGCCCTGCCGGAAACGCATCAATGCCAAGGTCATACTATCACAAAAATCGTCATGTTCACCATTCGGAAACGAGGCGATCTCTTCAATGACGTCTTCAGCAAACGGCTTCTCTGGCGCCCACACTACACCACCCTCAAACAAGGGGGCAACCATGTGCATGCGCGCGTGCTTGTCTTTACCCCGACTTGGGGAAAATGTCAGCACCGGAATGTTGGAAAGCCGCAACTCGTCCGCAAGGGGCTGACCACTGGCCTTAGCCTCGATGATCACCATATCTGGTTCCCAGTATTCGTATTCTTCCTTGGCCTGCTGCTTTAGTTCCGGGAAGTTCCATCGGCCCCGCTGCGCATCAAGCAGAATGATGTGGTCGGGGCCATGCTGTTCAGGTTTGAACACACCCCACGTCGTGATGGCCGAATAGTCGGCGCTTTCAGACTTGGAGAAGGCGGTGTCATAAGCCTGCAAAATATAGCTCAAATCCGGAATGTCTTCCTTTTCCCACGTCCGCCACCACTCTTTTTTGACAATGGCGCCCTCCTCAGAGGTGGGCTGTTGTTGCCACTGAGCCGACCACTTGCCGAGCGGCAGAGCGGCCTTGACACCGAGAAGCGTGTCTTTGTCCCAAAACTCAGGCCACAGAGGGTCTCCGGACGG
>DATKWR010000948.1:0-3592 GCA_035529475.1 Sedimentisphaerales bacterium
GTAATCCAGCAGGGAATCTGCGGCCGTTCGATTCTTTCGGTCATAAACGAAAACGGTACAGGCTGCTCGTCCCCATGCTGGACCTCGAGCTTGTCCAGGGCGACCGTTCGCGCATCCAGTCGGGGCGGCGTTCCGGTCTTAAGCCTTGCAAGCTCCAGTCCGATTTGCCTCAGACTCTCCGACAATTCGTTGGCCGCCGGCTCGCCGAGCCGCCCGCCGGCAAACCGCTCCGTTCCAACATGCATCAGGCCGCGAAGAAACGTCCCCGTGGTCAGGATGACGACCGGCGCGTGGTACGCTTTTGCGTTGCTGCACAGCACTCCTCGGACGCAATTTTTCTCAGTTATGATCTGCGAGACCATTGCTTCGATAATGGTCAGGTTCGGCGTTTGTTCGAGCAGGGAGCGCACACAATCCTTGTACCTATATTTGTCGGTCTGTGCCCGCGGCGCCTGCACCGCCGGTCCCTTCGAGCGATTGAGCAGGCGAAACTGAATTCCCGTTGCGTCGGTCGCCAGGCCCATCAGGCCGCCCAGCGCATCGACCTCGCGCGCCATTTGCCCTTTGCCCAGCCCGCCGACGGCCGGGTTGCAGCTCATCTTGGCGATCGTGTCTTTGCTGATGGTCAGCAGGCAGGTCTTGACGCCGATTCTCGCCGCCGCGTGAGCCGCCTCAACTCCGGCATGCCCTCCACCCACTACAACACAATCAAACTCACCTGTTCTCGTTCCGTTAAACATATTCAATCAGTATAGCTCCTCGAACTTTCTAATCAAGGCGAGTTCGGTATTGCCCCCGGCGGCATCCAATATCCCGGCAATGTCAAATAGGCGGTGTGTAAGTCGTGATTCATAGTTCGCATCTTGACAATCGACGTCCTTTCTGCAACAATACAACTGGTTGGCATTGTAGAACCGATAGAGGTCCGGTATGCATTTTGAGATCATAGGCGAGATTGAGAATATTGAAACGATAGCCAGCAGTGGGAGGATCAAAGATATTATGCGGCTTCGTAAACAGTATGGCTCCGCCAAATGGCGAAAACTTAAAGGAGTTGCAAAGGTCCGCCTTCAGAACGGAAGTATCTGGAATGCTGAGATTCACTGGTATGAAGCCCATGGCATGGGTAAAAAGAAGTTGAAAATCAAAAGATTACTGGATTGAGATTATGGGTAAAGAAAGCAAAGAACAGTCATTTGCGCTTTGCATCGAGAACAAGGAATGTGAGGATTTGGAAAAGCGTAAGATTTACGTGGTCCTGCCGGACGATGAGGCAACAAAGGAAGGATACCTGAGAATCATTGACGAGTCCGGGGAAGACTACCTGTATCCTGAGTCCTACTTCATTCTTGTCGAACTACCTCGCGAAGCACAAGATGCCCTGCAATTGGCAAGCTGACCACGACGTTAGCATAACATCTTGAAAAAACATCGCAGAATTCTCTAAAGGTCAGATTAAGTCTTGATTATCTCACCGTTGTCCTCAGCGCGACGGCCGAGGCGATGGCAAAATTCGCCGTGTGGGTTATGCTGATGCTGATATGCGTGATCCCGAGGCCGTCGGCGATTATCTTGACCTCTCCGCTGAGCGTCACTTCCGGCTGACCGACGGCATTGTTGATGACTTCGATATCCGTCCAGGCGATCTTGCCTCGCCAGCCTGTCCCCATCAGCTTGAGAACCGCTTCCTTGGCCGCGAAGCGACCGGCCAATTTCTCTATTTCGTTCCTGTTCGCCTTGGCGTAGGCCCGCTCGGTGTCCGTGAATACCCTGTTGAGAAAACGCTGGCCATGCCGCTGTACCATCTGCTCTATCCGCGGACAATCGACAAGGTCTATCCCGTGCGCGACAATTTGCATTTCTCGATCCTTTAGCCCGTGAGATAACGCCGTTGGCTATCTCATGGGCTGAATCCGTATTTCGCCGTCAAGGTTCCGCGCCGGACATCGCAGCCCGACACGTCACTGTTTCGGGGCGGCCTTTCGATAAATCTTCTCCAGGCAGAAATCTATGAATTTGTCCGTTCTGCCGAGCTCAGCCTGCCGTATGATCCCGGCGTTGAGCCGCTGGAAAACCTCGTTTCGGCGCTCGAAGCTAACCTGCTGCTCGACCTGCTCCTGGACTTTCTCAAACGGCTCGTAGCCGGCGGATTGCTTATCTTCCAGCTTCAAAATGAAAACGTGTCCGTTCGCCACAATGGGGCCCACCACCTGACCTGGCTCAATCTTCTCGGCCTGGGCCGCAAGGATATCGTAAGGCGCCGCCAGGGACGCCGGCTGCACCGGTCTCCACAATCCGCCGAATTCTTTCCAGTCCCCGTGCGAATATTGCTTCGCCAGCGCGCCAAACTCCTCGCCCGATTCGACTCGTGCAAGCAACTGGCCCGCCAGCTCTTCGGCCAGCCGCATGCGGTCTGCATTCGGGTCCGCCACTTCCAGCCTGGCCGGCTGTATATCAATCAGGCGAAACGTAATCCGGGCAACTTTCGCGAAGGACTTGTCCTTCATTCGATCGTAGCAGTCCCTCAGCTCATCATACGTGATCGGCGTGTTCGCGGGCAGCTTCGTTGTCACGTATGAGTCGATGAGGATGTTCCTCTTTTGCGCGTCTATGAAGCTCTTCTTATCCATGCCTCTTTTCTCGAGCGCTTCATCCGCCTTCGCCTGGTTGCCCCCGAAATCGAGAACGAACTTTCTGTACTCACTTTCAGCCGCCTTTTGCAGAGCTTCGTCAACACCTTCGCCCGCCTGCCTCTTTGCATATTGATACAACAGTATACTCGATATCTTGTCGATAAGAATCTCTTCGAGCTGGCTCCTGGCCCGCGCTTTGAACTGCTCGAGATCGCTCACTTGCGCGAGGGGTTTGAAATGGTCGATGGCCGTGACCGCCCGCCCGCTCAAGTGCATAGGCGAGCCGATGACCTCATCGCTGCTGAGCGTCTGGCCGCCGACCATCAGCACGAGCCCGCCGCCGGCTTCCACAAGCTCGATCTTCTGCGTCAGGGCAACGCGCTCCAGCTCGGCGTCGGTCAAGCGCTTTTGACCGCTATCACAGCCGCCTGTAAAGAGCAACATGAGCACCAGCAAATAGACGCACCTGTTCATATTCAGTCCCAAACGTATCTTCACAACGGCCGACCTATCCCGATGCTTCAGGATTCCCCTTCAGACCGATTTCGTCGGCCACCTCGCGCATGCCCATGATGACATCGTCGATCAGCTCGCCCAGTTCCATACTCAGCATCTCGACGCCCTTGGTGATGACGTCGCGATTGACACCCGCCGCAAAGGACTTGTCCTTCCATTTCTTCTTGACGGATTTTGCCTCCATATCCAGCACGCTCCTGCTGGGCCGCACGAGCGCCGTGGCCGCGACGAGTCCTGTCAGCTCATCCACGGCGTACAGGACCTTCTCCAGCTCGCTTTGAGGCTCGACATCGGTGCATATACCCCAGCCGTGGGAGAGCACCGCCCGGACGTAGTCGGCGGGCCAGCCCTCGGAAATCAGAATCTCCTCGGTCTTTCGACAGTGTTCAGCGGGGAACTGCTCGTAATCCAAGTCGTGAATCAACCCAATCACACCCCACATC
>DATKWR010000949.1:0-23882 GCA_035529475.1 Sedimentisphaerales bacterium
CCTACAACGAGACAAGTACGAATGTACTGGAGAAAGGTCCCGCTTACGACTCACAGCCGGCCAACTCCGCCAGTGCAGGAGGCCAATGGCCCACATATCGACAGGAGGTCTCGAGAAGCGGAAATGCTAGAACCCGTCTGCCTTCTGACATAACAAGAATATGGAGAACACGTGTGGGCACACCGGGTGCCCTGACTGTTGCGGACAACAAAGTGTTCGTTTCCGATACTGACGGGCACGGGGTGTGCTGTCTTAGCAGTGAAGACGGTAAAACCATATGGCGATTCATGGCCGGGGCGAGGGTCGACTTGCCTCCGACTTATTATCGCGGAAAGGTTTTTTTCGGATCCCGTGACGGATGGGTCTATTGTTTGGCTGCCGACACGGGAGATTTGTGCTGGCGGTTCAGGGCGGCGCCGAATGATATGATGGCTTTCGCCATTGAGCAGCCCGAATCGCTGTGGCCCGTGCATGGAAGCGTCCTGGTCCTTGACGGGACAGTATATTTCGTTGCGGGAAGGAGTAGCTTTCTTAATAAGGGCCTCTATATATACGGCCTTGATCCGGTAACCGGAAAGAGGAAATACCAAACGCGAATTGACGGTCCTTATGATGAGAAAGGCCAATTCGTGTTTGATCGTGAGCGGCATCGAGCGATCAAGGGGAACCTGGCCGATATCCTTGTATCCGACGGCGAGCTTATCTATCTGCGGCATATGGCTTACACGAAGGAGCTGAAGCCCGTTGACAGGGCGGACGTGGTCAATGATTACATTATAACGGTCTCCGGTTTCCTTGACGACACTGAGCATGACAGATCTTTTTGGACGATGGGAAAACTACTTGAAGAAGATGTAGTGCTGGGAACGCGTGTCGATGCAGATATGCTTGTCGTGGACGGAAAAGATGTATATGGTTTCCTCGGATATCCCTCGAACCGACACCCAAAGGGATTTAATGCCATTACAGATGGCTTCAAGCTATTTTCTTTGACACGAACTGAAAAGAGATACCCTCGTGACATACTAAAGACCGGAAAAAAGCTGGCAAGTGCCATGGATATGTTTGATCCATCGAAGACTGAAGAGCCCGAATCAAGATGGGAATACCAGTACCCCGAAAACTGGTCCACCGGCATGCAGCTAAATCCAAAGGCTATGCTGAAGTCCGCCGGCGTACTCTATATAGCCGGTGTTCCGAACGAGTATCCTGACGAGGATATCTACATGGCTTTGGAAGGCAGAATGCAGGGGCTCTTGGCGACCTTTTCAGCGACCGACGGCAGTCTCTTGACCAAATACCAACTGGATGCCCCGCCGGTGTGGGATAGCCTTGCCGCG
Organism: Sedimentisphaerales bacterium; assembly: GCA_035529475.1. Classification (GTDB taxonomy): domain Bacteria; phylum Planctomycetota; class Phycisphaerae; order Sedimentisphaerales; family Anaerobacaceae. Next base: position 1,341 of record DATKWR010000949.1, read on the forward strand.
GCGGATGAGAGACTTTTCATTTCGCTGAAGAACGGTTACGTGGAATGCTGGTCGGGGAAATGACTAAGGAGATTAACAGAATCATGGTACGACGTAGAAAGTACAGGACGGGCGCCGTTTTAACAGCTGCAATCACCCTTTGGCTGACCGGTGGCGGCCTTGAGGCGGCCATCGTGCAAACGGCTCGGCAGATGCTGGACGCCTCGGGAGTTAAAGGCGGCCTGGTGGTTCATGTCGGGTGTGGCGATGGAAGACTGACGGCGGCCTTGTGCGCAGACGACGGCTATCTGGTCCAGGGTTTGGACGTTGGTGCAAAAAACCTGGCTGATGCACGCAGTCACATTCAGTCACTGGATCTGTATGGGAAGGTGACCGTCAGGCAATTTGACGGTGTTCATCTCCCATATATCGATAATACGGTCAATCTGGTGGTTTCAGAAAACTTGGGCAGCGTATCGATGGCGGAAGTGATGCGCGTGCTGGCTCCCGGAGGTTCGGCATATATCAAGCGTAACGACACATGGGAAGGAAGCCTGAAAGCAAAGCCCAGGGAGACTGATGAGTGGACGCACTACATGTACGATGCTACCAACAACGCCGTCAGCCACGACAAGGCGCTTGGTCCGCCCCGGCGATACCAGTGGACCGCTGATCCTAAATGGTCCAGAAGCCATGAACACATGAGTTCTATGAACGCGATGGTGTCGGCAAGTGGCAGAATCTTTTACATTATCGACGAAGGTTCACGCGTGTCGATCACCTTGCCGGCAAAATGGTCACTCATCGCGCGCGACGCCTATAACGGTGTTACTCTCTGGAAACGTACGCTTCCTTCCTGGCATACGTACCTATGGCCGCTCAAGAGCGGGCCCGCCCAATTGCCGCGTCGCTTGGTTGCCCTCGGGGACAAGGTCTACTTGCCCCTCGGCATTGGCCAACCGCTGTCCGCATTGGACGGTGCTACCGGCGAAGTGTTGCGCACCTACCAAGAGACCAAAGGCATGGAAGAGGTCATCCTATCTGGCGACATCATCTATGTAATAACCGGTTACTTCTCTTCAGAACAGCAGAGCTACGGCCACCGCACCCCCGACGTGTGGGAAGCTGGAGATGAGGCGAAAGCGAAATATGCCTGGGATGACCGTAAGTGTGGCATCGTTGCTGTCGAGAGGGACACCGGAGCCTTGCTCTGGAAACGCAGATATTCGGTACTCCAGCTCACGCCCGCCGCGGACGAGGTTCATTTCTACTTCCATGATGGGGAAAGAGTCGTTGCCCTGGACAAGATGACCGGTCGCGAGCTGTGGACTTCCGAAGCAACGGAGGTCAATCCCTACGAATTGGGCACCGCATATGCGCCCACATTGGTTGCGTACAAGGATGTGGTTCTGTTCTCGGGCGGGAAAAGAAAGTTAACCGCCTTCTTAAAGGAGAACGGGAAAACCCTTTGGACACAAGAGCATCCGGAGTCTGGCCACCATTCGCCGGAAGATGTTCTATGCATTGACGGGCTCGTTTGGACTGGCGCCATCGCCCGCATCAAACAGCAGGGGGGTACATTCACTGGCCGAGACCCGCGCACTGGAGAGGTTGTGACCGAATTCCCCCTCGACGTGAATGTCAATTGGTTTCACCACAGATGCCATCGTTCCAAAGCAGTGGACGGCTATATCCTGGCTGGAGGCACGGGTACCGAATTCGTCGATGTGCGAAACCAGACCTGGACCATCCACCACTGGGCCCGGGGTGCATGCCTCTATGGCATCATGCCCGCTAACGGCTTGCTCTATGTGCCACCCAATCCATGCGCCTGTTTTATCGAATCAACAATGCATGGTATGAACGCATTGGCGCCTGCCTCTAACAGCCGTAGAGACGCGTCTGAGCTGACCTCGAAAGGAGCCCGTCTCGAGAAAGGTCCAGCTTATATGACACCACTGCGCGATGCAGTTTGTCCAGATGACTGGCCCATGTATCGCCATGATCCGGCGCGAAGTGGATATACGAAATCCGTTCTGCCGGAGAATATCGAGATCGCATGGGAAAGGAAGCTGGGGGGAAGGCTCACTCAGCCCGTCGCCTCGGGTAGACAAGTCTTCGTTGCCTCCGTTGATGCGCATACTTTATATGCGTTAAACCTTGACTCTGGCGCCGAGCAGTGGCGCTATGCCGCAGACGGCCGCATCGACTCCCCACCCACATTATGGCGAGGCTGCGTCTATTTCGGTTCTGCGGATGGGTGGCTCTATTGCCTGGACGCCAAGGATGGCAAGCTTAGTTGGCGTTTTCTGGCGGCCGCTCAAGACCGACAACTCGTGGCGCGCGAGCAACTGGAGTCGGTCTGGCCTGTACATGGAAGTGTGCTGATACAAAACGACATGCTGTACTGCATTGCGGGTCGCTCAATTTTCCTGGACGGCGGCATACGGTTCTATAAGATCAATCCGGAAACGGGCCACGTGCTGCTGGAGCATACCTGGAACGACCAGGATCCCGATACCGGCGAAAACATGCAATCACATATCCGCGGTCTAGCGATGCCTGTCGCGCTTTCGGACCTTCTCTCCAGCGATGGCGAGCACTTGTACATGCGTTCACAGCAGATCGATTTGGACGGCACCCGCTCGTTTAATAGATCCGAGCCAACAGACTATCCAGCGACACGCCCACATCTGTTTGCAACAGCGGGTTTCCTCGACGACAGTTGGTTCCACCGTGCGATGTGGATCTTTGGCTACGAATCAGGCAACGGTTGGGGCGGGTGGAGCAAACCGGGCAAAACCGTGCCTGTGGGACGTATTCTTTCTGTCGCAGGTGACCGTGTTTATGGCTTTGGACGCAGGCCCGCATTCTTCTGCCAGTCCTCGATCATGGAATACCAACTCTACTCGGCAACTCCGCGTTTCGATAAGGACTATCTGAAAGATATTCCCAAGGTCACCAAAGAAAGCGGCTACCTCATCGATAACTGGCAGGTCAACAACCGGTTGCCTGCGGAAAAACTGACGTTGCTGGAGTATAACTGGCGCAATGAAGAACTGCCATTCTTTGGACGGGCTCTTGTGTTGTCGGGCGACACCCTGCTGGTAGCTGGTCCGCCGGACTTCGTTGATGAGATAGATGCCTGGGGTTTCTTCGAGACGGATCGTGTTCAGGAGAAGCTTCGGCAACAGGAAGCAGCTCTCGCCGGAAAACATGGAGGTCTGCTCTGGTTGATATCGGCTGAAGATGGCAAGAAGATCCGCGAATACAAGCTCGAATCATCGCCGGTATTCGACGGTATGGCTGTCGCAAACGGTCGTTTGCTAATGAGTACGTTAGATGGACGCGTGGTCTGCTGGAACTGAGAGGTGTACGTGATGCTGGTAAGGTCACACCCAATGAAGAAGTTTCTGCTTCTGACGTCGACAGTGGCCTGTCTTTTCACGAGTTCTGTATCGGCAGATGTGATTGTCGCTGAAGATTTTTTGGAACAGGATATATACGTAAGAAAAGATTCCTGGCAGGAAACGATGCTTAGAGCGCGAGCAAGGTTGCTGCCGCTGCTTGAACGGGAAGCACGAAATCTCGCAGGGATCGCGTGGGGCTCCTGGTTCGTGGCAGGTCCCTTCAAAGTTCGCTCTTTCGATGACGTTACTTACCCAATCCCCCGGCGCAACAACGGTAAGTCGTTGGTGATAGACTCGGATGTAGTATGGCATAAACGTCCGGAATGGGGCGACGGCCAACTCCATTTGCTCGAATCCGGACAACAAAGCACCTACTTGCGGCGAAACATTGACACGGAGACGGCGCGTACCGTGCCGGTATATGTTGGTGCAAACGACGGCATGAAGCTTTGGCTGAACGGCAAGGAAGTTTTCGCGGAAGCATCGCTGGGTATTCGAAGAAAGTATCTTCGCAAGGTCGTGCTTGAACTGGCGACGGGCAGCAATGAACTCGTTATGGCGATCCACAACGACAAGGACCTGTGTGGCTTTACGTTCTCCTCTAAGCAGGATTTTGTATACCGTCTGTGGGAGCGGATGGAAGCAGATTTTCCAGTGCAATGGGACTGGGCGGTTCAGGATGGTGGTGAGGCCCTGCAGAAATGGTTCGGACAGCGATCGCACGTTGAGATCGAAACAAAGATGATTGAACGTGTCCTGGAAGAGTTGGGTCCTCATGGACAGCAATTCCAGGAACGATTTGAAGCATTGAGCCGGGATAGCGTCGCATCGAGTGACGTTCGATGGCTCGATCTTTACGTTAACGCATGCGAAGAGCGACGCGCCAGACGCATCCAAACCCTGCTTGCCACCTCGCCCAAAATCGTCTACACAAAACATCATAATTTAGGCGGTACCCATTACGCGTATACTGAGGCACAATCCGATGCGCAAAGAGAACGCTATTTTCATCCCGATGCCGCGCTGTGTTTGATTGAAATGGACGGCATAACCGCAAAGTCGCGTACGCTCATTGAGGATCCAACAGGTGTCATCCGTGATCCGGATGTATCGCTCGATGCCAAACGTATCCTTTTTTCATGGAAGAAATCGGATCGCGAGGACGATTTTCATCTTCACGAGATAGACGTTCTCTCAGGTACTGTCAGACAGCTTACCGATGGACTTGGATTCGCCGATTACGAGGGTGCATACCTGCCCAATGGTGATATCGTGTTCAACTCCACCCGTTGCGTGCAAACCGTGGATTGTTGGTGGACAGAGGTCAGTAACCTCTATACATGCGACAACGATGGAAACTACCTGCGCCGCCTCGGCTATGACCAGGTCCACACCAATTATCCCACGGTCACCCACGACGGCCGCATTATCTATACGCGCTGGGATTACAATGATCGTGGTCACGGCCGAGTGCAGGCCTTATTCCAAATGAATCCCGATGGCACGGCCCAGGCGGAGTTCTACGGAAATAATTCCTGGTTCCCAAACTCAATCTTGCACGCCCGCGCCATCCCCGGCACCCAGAAGGTGCTCGCCATTGCCGGCGGACATCATGCGCGACAATCCGGCAAACTCATCCTTATCAATCCCATTAAGGGGCGACAGGAAAACAGTGGTGCCCAACTCATTGCACCCCCCAGAAGAACGGAGGCCGAGAATATCGACGCCTACGGTCAATTTGGTGAACAGTTCCAGTATCCCTATCCCATTAACGAGACGGAATTTCTTGTAGCGTACGAACCTGCCGATTGGGCACGCGCCTGGTACGGACAGGAGCTTTTGTTCAGCAGCAATATCTTCTTCCAAGCAGTAAAATCTGGTACCATCCAGATTGATCCGGCCTTGCTGCGTTTTAAGATCTATTGGATGGACATTGACGGCCGACGCGAACTACTGGCCGCCGATCCCGAGATTTCCTGCAATCAGCCGATCCCGTTGATGCCCCGCGAGATTCCTGTCAAACCCAGCCAGGTGGATTATCGGAAGGACACAGGTACGTTCTATATGGCAGACATTTATGTCGGTCCCGGCCTGGAGGGTGTGTCACGGGGAGCTATCAAGAAGCTTCGGGTGGTGGCTCTCGACTATCGCGCGGCCGGCATCGGGGTTAACACAAACCGCGGCCCTGCTGCTGGTGCCATCGTGAGTACGCCTATAGGCGTTGGCAATGCAAGCTGGGACGTGAAAGTAATCTTGGGTGAGGCGACAGTCTACGAAGATGGCTCGGCGTGTTTCATCGTGCCTGCGCGCACCCCCGTGTATTTCCAGGCCCTGGATGAACAAGGACACGCGGCCCAGACTATGCGAAGTTGGTCCACCCTGCAACCGGGCGAGACGTTCTCTTGTGTGGGTTGTCACGAGAACAAGAACACCGTACCGGTTTGGCAACGAACGCCGACGCTGGCCATGAAAGCAGGTCCCCAACCGTTGGAGCCGTTCTACGGACCGCTCCGAGGCTTCAGCTTCATCAAAGAGATTCAGCCCATCCTCGACAAACACTGCATTCGTTGTCACGACAATCGAAGCACTATCCCCGCGTTGATGGCGCAGGCCAATCGCGAACCGATCCCGAACGTAGATCCTGACACGTCGGATCGGCCCTTCAGCCTGCTCGGAACCCTGGATCCTGAATACCGGGCTGGACGCAAATGGACGGATTCCTACCTTGCGTTGACCCACGCCTACGTAAAGACCGACGGCAATCCGCACATCATGGGTTCTTGGGACCATGCCATGGTGAATTGGATCAGTCCTCAGTCCATACCGCCGCTGTTGCCCCCCTATTGGAAAGGGGCGGCCAGGAGTGGAATCATCCCCCTACTGGAGAACGGGCACGAAGGCACGGAACTCACCCAAGCAGAACTGGATAAGATCGCATGCTGGATCGATCTGCTCGTTCCTTACTGTGGGGACTACACTGAAGCCAATACCTGGGCGGACCCGGGTATGGAACGTTACAACAACTGGTTCAAAGACGATCCCTACACGGAGAGCGATCCCGCAAAACGGTATCAGCATTTTCTGAACAAGCGCAAGCGCATGAAATCCATCGAGAAGAAGAACATTGCGGCCCTGATTCAGAAACATCGAAAAGACTATTAGGCGTGTCAAAGGAAAGTGGTTAGCGTCATGCGAAACGTACGTGGAGTAAGGACTATGAAACAAAGAATAGCGATCTCATTGATATGGGCACTACTGCTTGTGGGAGACATACCCGGACTTGCTGAAGAAACCTTGGAGAATGATTTGCTCCGGGTCGAGTTCAACGAACAGGGCCTCGCTGCACTGCATGACAAAGCCTTGAATAAAACGCTTGAGTTCGAAGGCGACTGCTTTTCCTTTATCGTCGAACACAATCTCATTGACAGTAAGCACCTGGAGGCTCGGGAGCATACCCGCTCTGCAGACTCGCTGACATATACTTTTCGAGATGGTGCCATTGATATCCAAGTCATGTACGAGTTGAAACCGGGATGGCGGTTCATCACAAAACAGGTCCAGTTTACTAGCAAGAAAGACGACATCTATACTGTGAGCCATGTAAATGTCTTTCACGGCCGGTTGAAGACTCCCGTGAAAGAGGTCTATGTGGCTGACTACGGTGAGAATGCCGCTCGGGCCAAGGGGTTGAAGGCACTGGCCGGATTCGCGCGTATGGACGAAACATGGGGCGGCATGTTTCTCGTCCAGAATCCGTTTATGGATTGGAAGTTCGACGACGGCTACATATCCACCGATTATCATGCGGATATGAAATGGGATCAAGCGTGGGGAGTGTTTACGTCCGACCGAGCGTGCATAGGCACCTATGACTTAACCGGACAGATGAGTCCCGGTTACATGACGCACCGACCGCCATGGACGATGGAACCGGAATGGTCGTTGTCGGAAAAGAAGATCGACATGGGCGAGATCGACGCGGTAATCCATTGCGTCCGTGAATTCCTGCTCTACAAACCGAAGAAGAGCGTTAAGATACATGTGCCTTGGTGCGAGAACGATTACCAAATAAACGTAGCCACCGCGCACGGGGAAGCTCAATACAAGCGCATCGTGGACACCTGCGCGGCACTAGGTATCGAACACATGCTGTACACCGTGCGCAACACGGACATCGCCAAACAGGAAGACGCCTCGGACAACTGGCACTGGGAGCATCTGCTCTGGCTCAACCAGGGGATCCAGATCCGGTCAGGACGCTGGAACCCCAAAACAGACACGCTCCCCGCGAAGACGCGCGAGCTGATAGATTACGCTGAGAAAAAAGGCGTGAAACTGATGGCCTACGTCTATCCCACGCTCGAGTTTGAACCCGTGAAGGACGCATTGACCACGCGTGCCGCGAACAATCCACAAGTCGTTGCCACCTTCGGTGAACGCGCCTTTCAGGATTGGTTTATCGAGAATCTGCTGGCGTTCAAGCAGAGGACCGGCATCAGCGGGTACGCTTTCGACTACTGGAGCATGAATGTGCTGGGATACAGCCATTACGCCCAATGGTGGGGGGCGCGCCGTGTGTTGGAAGCGTTGCGCCAACAGGCGCCGGACATCGTCATTGACGGCCGCCAACAGTATCACGGGTATAGCCCGTGGATCTGGCTGGCCGGGACCTATCCCCATCCGACGGGCGGCGACGAACAACCCGAGAGTTTCGAGTCTTTCCCGGACCTCCATTTCGACCGCTGCTCCGGTACACAACAACGGCTCACTTCGTACTGGTACCGAAACATCCAGTTCTGCCCCACCGAGTTGATGCCCGGGTTCATCGGCCACCAGACCGCCCGTAAGAACGCCGACGGCGATGTTCCGTACAACGACGATTTCAACATCCGCGACTGGGACTATCTCGGCTGGAAATATTCCCTGATTTCTTCGGTTGCCACAGCACCCTTCGCGCATTGTGTGGATATGATTCCCGCGCGCGATACCCGCGAACATGAGCTGTTCATGAAAGACTTCGAAAGTCAGAGCTTCATAAAGGCATGGTTCGAGTGGACTGATGAGAACACTGATATACTGCGCCATCTGCGCTCGATCATCGGGCCACCCGCCATAGGACGCGTCGACGGCACGGCGGCTTTCCAAGGCGATCACGGTTTCATCTTCTTGTTCAACCCAAATCAAAGGAAGATTCAGGCCGAGTTTAGTCTGGATACCATCATCGGTCTGAAAGAAGGCGAGCCGTTTCTTATAAGACATCTGTATCCGGAAAAAGGGGAATATGTTGGCGCGCCAGGAACCGGCGTATTCCATTACGGCCAGACGTTCAGCATGCCTATGGACGGGACCTCGGCCTGGGTGCTCGAAGTGATGCCTCCTCCGAAAGACGGGGAGCCGTTATTGTTCAACGTGCGCGGCACGGCGCGATTTGAGGACGGAATATTGAATCTCAGCGATGTCATGGGCGAAATCGGAACGCGGGCAGACATTCAGGTGCTTCTGCCTAAGGGCGAGAAAGTTGAGACGGTCACCATCAACGGCCAAAGGGCGCCCTTCAGACAAAAGAGCCGCATAGTGTCAGTCCGGTGCCGCTTCAAGGGCGCCGCCTTCGCACACAATCAGGCAGTCGCGGAATACGATCCTTCCTTCAATGGTGACACCGTTGCTGCAAAGTTCAAGATACCTGAAAGAATCTTCAGACAGTTGGCAGAGAGAAAGAAGAAATGGTCTATCGACTGGACAGAGGAGGATCTGGAATGTACCTGGCTCGCACCCGAACGTCTGCTGCTCTATCTCCAGATTGCCGAACCTGACCGGAAGATGGAAGCGTATATGAAGCTCGATGGCAAACCTTTGGAGGTAAGGAAAGCCTACAGTTCAAGAACTCCTGGAAGGCTTCAAACGGGTAAAGGTCACAACACCTTTACCGGATTCTATGCAGACGTGTCCCATCTGGAACCCGGAACGGAATATGCTCTGGAGGTCACCCTTCCCGCCGGATTGAAGCCCGGCCAGTTCCAGGGCGTCTTCTTTGAAAATGTCGAGACGGAATACACCGACGAGATTCTTGTGAGAAGTAAGGGAGAATGAACAGATGAAACGAAGAGATTTCCTGAAAACAGTCTGTATGGGAATGGTCGTGAAGCCCCTGTGGGTGAATGCAAGTGGATCCAAACGCCCGAACGTCGTCATCCTGTTCGCTGACGATCTTGGATACTCCGATATTGGCTGCTTCGGAGGAGAGATCGATACGCCTAACCTTGACCGATTGGCGGAGAACGGTGTGCGTTTCACCCAGTTTTACAACGCCGCGCGATGTTGTCCCGCACGGGCAAGCCTGCTAACCGGCCTCTACCCGCATCAGGCGGGCGTGGGATTCATGGTGTATAAGAACCATGGCCAGGGATACCTTGGGCATTTAAACGATTGTTGCGTTACCTTCGGTGAAGTGTTGGGTGACGCGGGGTATCAAACCTACATGACGGGCAAGTGGCACTCCGGTCATGTTCCCGAATCACGGCCCGAAGTGCGCGGGTTCCAACATTTCACAGGCATCTATATGCACATCGACAGCTATTGGAAAGTGCTCAAGAATTGTGACATCTATCGGGACGGTGAACTGCTTATTCCCGCGCAGGAAAACCCCGTAAATCCTTACCATCCGGACAGGGAGTTCTACACCACCGATTTCTTCACAGACGTTGCGTTGGACTATATCGATCAGGCAACGGGACAACCTGAGAAGCCGTTTCTGTTGCATGTCTGTTACAACGCTCCCCACTTTCCCCTGGAAGCGCCTGATGACCTTATCGAAAAATATCGTGGGCGGTATATGCGAGGCTGGGATGAACTGCGTAAGGAGAAGCTGACGCGCATGAAGAAGATGGGTCTGGTCTCCAACAAACAAAAACTACCTCGTGTAAACAGCAATGTCTCCATGCAGACGCCTGATCTGCTGTTCAAGGCGCTGATAGACAGCGATCCTCTCCCCGAGTGGGACACCCTGAACGAACGGGACCGGGAAGAACTCGATTTCCGAAGAGCCATGTACGCCGCCCAAGTCGATTGCCTGGACCAGAATGTCGGACGTATCGTGAAGCGTTTGGAAGAACGCGGCGTGTTGGACAACACGCTCATCATGTTCTTCTCCGACAACGGGTGTTCCGGCGAACTCGGTGTCTTCGGCATGAACTGGCATAAACACAAACGCAGCAATTATACTGAATGGCGCAAGAAAAGCGGTTGGAGCATTTCGCAGGGTCAGTGCTGGGCCACGTACTCAAACACGCCGTTCAGAAAGTACAAACAATATGTTCACGAAGGCGGAATCGCTTCTCCATTCATTGCACACTGGCCAGAGGGTATTCCCCAGCGAGGTGCAATTGTCAGCAATCAAGCTTTCCATCTCATCGATATCATGCCGACCCTTGGTGAGCTTGCTGACACAACGTATCCTAAGGAGTATCAGGGCCGTGAGATCGCGCCGAATCCAGGCATCAGCATGACACCCTATTGGCAGGGGAAGGTCGCATATCCTGAGAGACGTGTCCTCTATTGGCAGCACATGAATCACGCAGCCATCCGCGAAGGCAACTGGAAGCTCGTCACTCTGAACGACCGCACGGACGACCACTGGGAATTGTACGATTTATCGGAAGATCGAAGTGAGACTGAGAATCTCATCCAGGAATATCCCGAGATTGCACGCAAAATGAAAACAAAGTGGCGTGTCTGGGCAAAAGACGTCCACGTCACGCCGTTCCCCGAGGACCGTAACTTGGAATGACAGGCAAGGAAGCTCAATGAATAATCAACAAAGAGATTGTATATTTGTCCTGTTTTTAGTGTTCTACTGTACCGGAGGATTGTTGCTGTCACTGCCTGTAAAAGCTCAAAGTCATCAGCGGACAGCAGGTTCTCTAAAAGATGCCATCGATTCAAGATCTGTCATTCACTCGTTTAATTATGAAGGAGTTCAACTTCTTGACGGCCGTCTTAAAGATCAATTCGAACAGGTCATGGCTTTTTATCTTGCCCTTCGAGACAATGATCTGCTAAAAAATATGCGGGAACAAGCCGGTATCAATGCCCCAGGCAGAGAATTAGGAGGCGCATACAGCGAGAGCCACCTGACTTTTGGACAGTGGTTGGGGGCATTTGCCCGAATGTATAAAATCACTGGTGACAGAAAGATCCGGGACAAAGCTCTTTACCTGATGGACGAGTGGGGTAAGACCATCGATAAGCACTATGACGCAGATCACTACGTTTATGACAAAGACGTTCAGGGTTTGGTGGATGTGTATGAATATGTCGGATGTGAAAGAGCCCTGGAGTACCTGGATAAAATCACAGATTGGGCAGAGAAGAATCTGGACCGCTCGAACTCATATGCCTTGCCTACGGAGTGGTACACGCTCTCGGAAAATCTTTACAGGGCTTACGAGCTTACCGGGAATAAGCGCTATTATAACTTCGCCAAAGTATGGGAATACAATGATTACTGGGATCTGCTGGCAAAGAATCAAAGCATCTTTCAGAAAACCCTGAAGACAAATCCTAAACATGAAAGTTACCATGCTTACAGCCATGTCAACTCGCTAAGCAGTGCCGCGAGGGCATATGAAGTGACCGGTGAGCGGCATTATCTGGATACAATAGTAAATGGTTATCAGTTTTTACAGGAGACCCAGTGTTTTGCCACAGGAGGCTTCGGTCCTGAGGAACAATTAGTTGTGCCGGATGGATTACCCGAAACATTGGTAGGCACCCGTCGGGGCGAATCTAATGTCGATGTTCGATTTCATTTTGAAACATCGTGCGGCTCCTGGGCAGGCCTTAAACTCGCTCGTTACCTACAAACGTTTACCGGCCAGGCTTATTACGGCGACTGGATTGAGAGGTTGACATATAATGGGGTCGGCGCCATGATACCTATGAATAGTTATGGGATGATCATGTATGGTTCAAAGTATCATCTTTACGGTGCCCAGAAATCCCTTTTTACGGTATGGTTCTGCTGCCAAGGGACTCTTCCTATAAATGTAACCAATTATCACAATTTAATATATTACCATGACAAAAAAACCCTGTATGTCAATCTCTTTGTGTCTTCTAAAGTCGAATGGGAGGGACCAGACGGCTTGGTGACAGTAGCACAAAAGACTCAATTTCCCGAAAAAGACACTGTTCACCTGAGTATCCGTCCCAAGAATCCAGGTCGATTCGGCATCAAATTCCGAGTTCCCCAATGGGCATACGACGGCGTCAAAGTAAAAGTGAATAATGAGATATTCAAAACGGCAACAGCGCCGGGCCAATGGGCTGTTATCGAGCGTGATTGGAGTTTCGACGATACAGTAACACTTCGATTTGATCTCTCACCCCGAATTGAACCTCTGAGCCACTATGTATCTCCCGTAGCTGTGCTCTGCGGCCCCGTCGTTATGGTAGCAACTACGGCACGCGAAAGCGAAGATAGCATTCCTTCTGAGGGAAATCTAAGGTTTCCCGCCGATTGGCTGATATCGGAGGACCAAAAGATATCGTACTCCGCTTGGCCTTCGGTGAAGGCTCCAATCGAGCGCTCCAGGCGGCTTCATACGAACCAAGTATTTCGACCATTCTACGACGTGAAAGCAGGCGAATACTACCGGATGTATTTTGAGCGTGCGGGCAAAATTACTCTATCACCTGACGAAATGGTTTTTCACGGTGACTGGACCTGGGATGGCACTACCCGTTGCGCCAGGGAGAGCGGATGCTATTTCGAGGGTAAGTTCAAGGGCTCCATTCTGGTCTGGGAGGGGCTGCGGCTTAAGGATGCCGGTATCGCAAAGGTGAGCATAGACGGCAAAGATGTGGCCGAGGTGGACCAGTACGGCTATACGGACGTACATGTCCCGCGCCTTGATCAGCGTGAAGTACCTTGTAGATGGTCGATATCCAATCTGAGAAGGGGCGAACATACCGTTAAGGTGACTATCCTGCCACACAAGAATCCAGCCTCTCGCGGGACGAAAATCAACATATCGAAGCTGGTGGTCTATCCGTAAGGTGTAAAATGCAAGAGACGAGAAGAGATTTCTTGAAGAAGGCCGGGATTGGAGCAATGGGATTGTCCGGTCTGATGCCGGTCACTGAAGCGATGCCCGGCTGGAATGGAACGACCAACCCCAACATCATCCTTGTCCTGACCGACGACCAGGGCTGGACGGATACTTCTGTGCAGATGATGGCCGGCCGGGCTGATTCCAAAAGTGATTTCTACCGGACGCCTGCCCTTGAGCGTATGGCCAGAGAAGGCATGGTATTCTCTAACGCCTATGCTCCGGCCCCGGTATGCACACCGACTCGTGTCAGCATTCAATTCGGCAAAACGCCGGCTCGCCTTCATGACACGGGCCACTACAGAAGCGCCAGAAAGGACTTTGATGACGAAGTCTCCATCGCGCAGGCGATCAAGGCTGTGGACCCGAGTTATGGCGCAGCCCATTTTGGCAAGTGGGGTGGCCAGGCAACTTCTCCCGAGCAAGCGGGTTACGACCGCAGTGACGGTAAAACAAATAATTACCACGGTGATTGGCGCTCTTTGAAGGACAAGAGGCCGATCCCCCCTGATAATCCCAAACAGATTTTCGGTCTTACCCGCCGTGCCTGCCAGTTCATGGAAGACCAGGTCAGTGCCGGGCGCCCTTTCTACCTGCAAGTCTCTCATTACGCCGTCCATGTGCAACATCGGGCCCTGAAGGAGACGATTGAGAAATACAGGGGCCTGCCCCGGGGCAAAAAATGCGCCCCGGAGGATTACCAGTCCCCGCCGCCGGGTGTTAGTCGTTGGATGCTCGAGTACGCAGCCATGATTGAAAACCTGGACACTGGCCTAGAAAGCATGCTCAAGAAGATCGACGAGCTGGGGATCACCGAGAGCACTTACGTCATATTCTTCTCCGACAACGGCGGTGATTTTAGAGGTAATACCCCCCTGCGGGGCCAAAAAAGCGAGCTATGGGAAGGCGGCATCCGTGTGCCGATGATTGTTCGCGGTCCCGGCATAAAACCGGGCAGCCGATGCGATGAGCCTGTGGCGGGCTGGGATTTCCTGCCAACGTTTGTGGACCTGGCCGGCGGCGATAAAAAAGCTGTGCCTGAGAATCGCGACGGCGGAAGTTTGCGGCTGCTATTTGAAAACAGTGGCAAAGGCAGGATCGATCGACCTGTCGAAGGCCTTGTATTTCATTTTCCCGATTTCCAGGGTGTAACTATGTCGGCGATTCGCCTTGGAGACTACAAACTTCTAAAGGATTGGGAGACTGGTAAGATACACCTTTATAATCTTGTCGACGATCTGGGCGAGACACGGGACTTGGCCCCCAAGATGCCCAAGAAAGTGAATGAGCTATATCGAAAATTGATGAATTACCTCGACAGCGTCAACGCCGAAAAGGCTGAGGATATTCACCTTGACAGCTTAAAACAGGCAATAGAGCAGAAGCGACAGCTGGAGATAGAGATGCGCGAATTGCTCGACTCCGAAGATCAGGAGGGTAAAGACAAATGGAGCCAGCTCAATATGCGTCTGGGTTTTCAAAATAACAGGATCAAACAACTCCAGGAACGCTTGCATCTTATCAATGAAGCGAATCGAAAAGAAGCAAAGCAAGAGACAGTGAACTGAAATCAGATCGGATATGAACAAGGTACAAAGAAAAGCCAATAAGAACATATATACACGCCGCGATTATCTCAAGACCCTGGGGCTAGGCGTCGCTGGTTTGTTTGCTCCGGGCATTTCGGGTTGTGAGGTCTCAAAATCAACAGATTCTTTCGAATGCCGCAGTAGATGCGAATGGGGTAAACCAAATATCCTTTTTATTACGACCGATTACCAGCGTGGAGTGGATGGTCCTTCGCTTGGCAGTCCGTTTCTCAAGATGCCTGCTCTGGATCGTCTTTGTCGCGAAGGTGCGGTCTTTAGCCGCCATTACAGCACCAGTCCTATTTGCATGCCGGCCCGGTATACCTGGATCACGGGGCAATACCCTCACACTCACGGCCAGTGGGATAACCACGAGCGATGGATCCTCGATGACAGCCCTGTACTTATGCAACTGCTCAAGGAACAGGGTTACCAGACCGTTGCCGTCGGAAAGATGCACTTTCATCCTTGGGACCGGATGGCTGGATATGATCGTCGAATCATCCACGAAGGCAAGCACAATATGGTCCCTGACGATTACGAGAAGTTTCTAAATGCCCGGGGACACAGCCGCAAGGAATTCCTCAAGAACCATGGCGGTGGAATGGCTGTATGCGATTGGCCGTGGGATGAGTCGTTGCATCATGATATCTTCGTCGGCATGCATGCATCCGGTATTATCGAGCGGGATGAACTTGAAGGGCCGTGGTTCCTCTGGGTCTCGTTCCCCGGGCCGCACAATCCGTGGGACCCTCCCGCACGATACTCTCAACCCTACAAACAGATGTCTCTGCCGCTGGGTAACACTTTCGATGGCGAATTGCTGACAAAACCAATCGACCACACGCGCCATCGGTACGGTTACGGCAGACCGGTGTTTGATGAAATCGACGCACATCCTGAGAAACGCGATGAGATTATCCACGCAATTCGTGCAGGTCATTATGGCAATCTTACGCTCATTGACGACCAACTTTCAGCTATCCTGGAAGCTTTGGAGAAAAAAGGACAACTTGACAATACGGTAATTATCTATTCCTCCGATCACGGCTCTGCCTTAGGCAATCACAATTTGCTCCACAAAGGTATGCATTACGATCCCCAGGCACGTGTGCCGTTTGTAGTACGGTATCCCAAGTTGGTAAAACCGGGTATCAGAAGGGGATTCTCATCTCATGTCGATCTGCTGCCTACAATCGTATCGATTGCGGGAGGAACTGTACCGTCCCACGTGGAAGGAAAAGACCTTACTCCAATGCTAAAGGACGCTTCCTGCAGTGTAAATGATTTCGCTATTGTTGAATGCACCCTGGTTACCTCAATCGTAACAGACCGATGGAAAATCGGGTTTCACCACTTCAATGGCGATGGGGACCTGTATGACCTTGACAACGACCCGAATGAATTCAACAACCTTTTCGACAACCCTGAATACGCCGATGAGAGAAAAATACTGGCGGCCAAACTGGTCAAGTGGCGCCGACTGCTCAGTCCGGAAATGGATATTCCCGAAGATCCTTTGCGCTGGAGAGAGTGCCTCGGCCCGGTGGTGGATCTATGGAGGAACAACTATATGAAAGGTTATATTAGAATGTCAAAGATAGAGGGTCGTCCTGGGAAAGTGGGGATGAAGTATTACAACAAATACTTTGGAGACTAAGGAATATACTAATATGAAAGAAAAAACGACCAGAAGAGATTTTATCAAAGCCATAGGCTTGGCTGCTATGACGCTGACGCCGTCGGGTTGTCGGAATTCTGATTCGGCAATGACGAGCAAAACAGATAGAGAGTCGTTGATTTCGATCGGGACAAACAAACCGAACATCATTTTCATACTTGCCGATGATCTCGGTTGGGCTGAGTTGGGATGTTACGGCAACAAATTCAATGAAACACCCCACCTTGACAAGCTGGCGAGCCAGGGCATGAGGTTTACCGAGGCCTATGCCCCGGCCCCGGTATGTTCACCCACCCGAGCCGGCCTTCTGACCGGGCAGCATCCTGCAAGGGTGGGAATTATCGATTATCTCCGGCCCGACGCCGACAACGCTCTTTCGACCGACCATATTACCATTGCAGAAATGTTAAAGAAAGCGGGATACGCTACAGGTATGATTGGCAAATGGCACCTGAGTGGTTATGCCTATCACGGCTCGAAGAACGAAATCCGAGCCACTGATCACGGCTTCGATGAAGAACTGGTTACGGAAATCAAGGGTGTGGGAAATGGGGCAGATTTCTATCCTTACATATTTCGAACACAGCCAATCAGTTGGCTGAACGTTAAAGAAAAGCGCCTGGATGGAAAAGAGTATCTGGTGGATCGAATGAATCTGGAAGGCGTGGATTTCATCGAGCGGCATAAGGGCGGACCTTTCTTTCTTTACTTGAGCCATTTCGCAACACATACCATTTTGAACGGCAAAGAGGAACTGGTCGAAAAGTACAGAAAGAAACACCCCCCTGGAAAAAGCTCTTATGGCAAGTGCTATCTCTGCCAGGACGCCGGACTCGAAGGTGATCCTCTTAATCATTGGGCTCAGGACCATAATCCCCACCTTGCCGCAATGCTTGAGAGCATCGATGACGGCGTCGGAATGATAATGGACAAGCTCAATGAATTAGGCTTGGCCGACAACACTATTTTGATCTTCACCAGCGATAACGGCGGAGAAACAAATGTAACCTCCAACGCGCCGCTGCGTGAAGGAAAAAGCTGCCTCTACGAAGGTGGCATCAGAGAACCTTTGATTGTGCGATGGCCGGGCACGGTACCCGTTGATACTGTTTGTAAGCAACCTATCAGTATAATAGATTTCTACCCAACTTTGCTACAGGCTGCGAATCCGCAACCGGACCGGCGGCAAAAACTTGACGGCATTTCTATCCTGCCCGTATTGAAAAATCCATCGGCCGTATTGAAACGCGATGCTTTGTACTGGCACTATCCGCTTGAAAAGCCTCATTTCCTCGGTGGCAGGTCGGCGGGCGCAATTCGTAAGGGCGCCTGGAAACTTATTGAATTCTTCGATACAGGTGAAATAGAGCTTTACAATTTGGACAGTGACATCAGCGAAAGAAACAACCTCGCTGAAAAGTATCCTAAAAAAGTTGTGGAATTAGAAAAACTTCTCGCTGACTGGCGGCAAGACGTCGGCGCAGAGATACCACCTAGTCTCTGTCTGAAAACGCAATTATGAGATACCTCTGAATGATCGCTACCTTGAACATGGCTAAGAAGCTCAGTGCAAGCTTCTCAAATCGCGTGGGGTGTAATTATTCTTCCCACGTAACTCCTTCATTAGCATTGACATAAGGTCGTGACGGATGAAAGAGATTGCCTGCTGAAGGGCGATTTCGTATTGTGTTGTGACTATGAAACAGCGATTATGGCTTTTGCTGATCGGCATCAGGAAAAGGAGAACAAACGTATTCTGTTGACCAACAGCCAGCGGATGCCAGTGGCAGCCAAGCCAAATAGCTCAGCCGAAGGATGCTGGAGCAATGTACAGAACTTTTTGCTGAAGTCGTACCATAGATTGGCTGCTTGAGTAGGGGGGGCTGCAACTGGGGCAATCGAACTTGTAGCGGAAGATGTTCGCGCTTTCTGCAAGGGAGAAGCTTGTTTTTGCGCCACTGAATCGGTGAGCAGCCTCAAGTGCGGCGGAATATCTATGATGAAACGAAATACATCCCTCTTTGGCTCAAGAGTTTATGTTGAGATGAGTTTTTACACCCTACGACCAGGAAATACTATCTGACTGTCCGGCCGGAAGACATGGCCGCCGCCAGTCGGGTTGTGAATGAAATCCTGGAGGTGCGAAAAAGTGAGCGACGCAAAAGTGACGCAAATGGGCATTTCGGCGTGACATACGAAAAAGGCTGCAAGCGTAAGTGCTTGGCAGCCAATCAGTTAGAGTAATGGGCAGGAGTGGATTTGAACCACCGACACACGGATTTTCAGTCCGAATCTGACGTTTGCAACTCCTTGTGGTATAAGGCTTAATGATTGAAGAATAACGACTTATGAGACTGATGGTGGACCAACGAAGCACCAAAGTAGAACCAAAGGTGCAAGCTTGGTACGCGTTTTGGTACGCGTGGTTCGGCTCACACGGTATATCATGGTTGTTGCTTTGGCTCTGGACCTATTGACTAGGAAAGGATATGGGGGTATATTTTCTTAGCCACTTTCACTATGAAAGCGGACTTTCTCAAGGACAGGCGCTATGAAACAAACGGGCACATACATCAAGGCCTCGACGGCGGGTGAGTCCTTCCAGGCATTCGTACCCCATCCGCTACCGCCCGATCCGCCGCTCGAACTTGCTGAACAGGACCACGACCTGATCGAGAAAGCCAACCGGGCCCTTGGACGGTTGGACGGTGTTGCCACGCAGTTGCCAGATGTCTCGCTGTTCCTGTATTTCTATGTTCGCAAGGAGGCCGTGTTGTCATCGCAGATTGAGGGCACACAGTCGTCGTTCTCTGATCTACTGCTGCACGAGGAAAACCTGGCCCCGGGTGTTCCACTTGGCGACGTGCAGGAGGTTAGCAACTATGTGGCCGCTATGAATCATGGCCTGAAGCGCCTCCGGGAGGACGATTTCCCTCTGTCACTTCGGCTGATACGGGAGATGCACGAGGTGTTACTGGCGAAGGGACGCGGCAGCGACAAGACGCCCGGAAGATTCCGCCGCAGCCAGAACTGGCTGGGCGGCACCCGGCCAGGCAACGCTCGGTTTGTTCCGCCGCCTCCAGACCACGTGGCTGACTGCATGAGCAACCTGGAGAAGTTCTTCCACGACCAGCCGCAGCGCACGCCCGCGCTTATTAAGGCCGCACTGGCCCATGTGCAGTTCGAGACGATCCATCCTTTCCTGGATGGCAACGGTCGACTCGGCCGCCTGCTCATCACTTTGATTCTCTGTGCCGAGGAGGCGATCGCCCAGCCACTACTGTACCTCAGCCTATTCTTCAAGCAGCACCGCCAGGAATACTACGACCGCCTCGACGCTGTTCGTCTCAAGGGCGATTGGCTTGGCTGGTTGCGGTTCTTCCTGGAAGGCGTTGAGCAGACAGCCCAGCAGGCCGCCGACACCGCTGGACGTATCCTGAGACTGTTCGAGGAGGACCGGCGTAGAGTAGAAGGCCTTGGCCGCAAGGCTAATTCTGCCCAACGTGTGCTCGACCTGCTTCGCCGACATCCAATAACAACCATCTCGAACGCGATGGCTCCTCTGAACCTGACTGCCCCCACCATCCGCAGTGCGGTAGAGGGCTTGGAAGCCCTCCGTATCGTCCGGGAGATCACCGGCAAGCAGCGTGACCGAATCTACCTTTATGACCAATATGTCAGAATTCTTGACGAGGGCACAGAGCCCTTGCCATGATAATGAATGGTCCCGGCTGACCTCATTTACCTATCGATTCACTCTGGAAAAAGGCGAATCGCCATTGTGAAATCCGACTGAATGTCTTCACCAACAAACTATTTGCTTCAATGCAGTCCCCCACTTATACTGTGCGTGGCAATCTGCAGCAATCAGGTTTGAGGGTCGGCTGATGGCGACAATAACCAAAAAGGAAATCGTGGACCGCATCGCAGAGAGGACTCAAGATAAGGTCATCCAGTTTTCCTCAACAGAGCTTCTCGCATTTCATGTCTTGGCTTGTTGAGGCGGTCGTATTCCTTGGGTCTGCGTTTAACAGCGCGAGGGTCAATGCGGCCGGGACGATAGGGAAGTTCGTCTCGCGCCATCCACTCCAGCAGCAGAGCATACAGAACGTCAGATCGGTCGGTCGGCCAACACGATGTCCCCGTGCTTCAGGTGGTCCCACAACGGATGAACGAGCGTCAATTCCGAGCTGCGATAGGCCCCGATCACCACATCCAGAGCCGCCCCGGTGGCCCAGCAAAACATCGCCACGATCCGAGCTACCGGAAATCCGCAACCGGCCTTCTGGCCGTCCGGCTGCCCAAACGCCTCCTGCAGTTCCGGCGTATCCGGCATCGAGCAACTCGATCCATCGACCAACCGGACCCTCCGGCCGTGCCAGAGGTACTGACCTTCGGCCTTGGCCTGGAGGCACCGGCCCACCTTGTGCAGGGCCATCGTAAAGACCGACAGCGGCACACGTTGGCGGGCTTGGCAATAGGCGCTGGCATCGGGAGAAATACGACGTTGGGATTTGACCGCCTGTTCGGCCAGCACCAAAGCCACCGCCTCGCGGCATGCAGACCCGGCGTGCAGAACCTGAACTAGAAACGTCCAGAAGGTCAGGACCGGATTCCATATGCGATCCCGCCAGCCGTAGCCCTCGGCCCCCGCCAGGATATCCTCGGGCGACAAACAATCCTTCAGTTCTGCGAGACGGCCCCACAAATCGCTCTTGAGAAGTTCTCGGTAATAAGCTATCCTTCGTGAATGCTCGTGCTGTACTCCACACAAAGCAGAAGCAATACGACGATGCTCAGTCCTTGTTCAAGGAAGCTCTGGAAGGCAGCAAAAGCGAGTTGGGCGATGACCATCCAGACACACTGGAAACCATCAATGATCTTGGTATTCTTCACAGGCAGCAGAAGCATTACGAGAAAGCAGAAAAACTCCTAGCCAAAGCCTTCGAAGGAAGAAAGATCAAACTCGGCGTTGACCATCCACATACGTTGCAATCCATGCACGAACTTGCTGTGCTGTACAAAGAGCAAGAACGCTATGAAGAAGCAGAGGAATTGCTTCGTCGAGTGACCTTCTCCGTGTTGACAAGAGCAGGGGGGTAATCAGGATTAGAACCTAAGCAACACTTTTCAGGCGATACCCAGTGACTCTTGTTCCTCGAAACAGACGTTGTTGAATATTTCTCGGAACAGTTTTTGAATCACGCTGCGGTTTCTTTGGCTTCCTGTCGTAATAAACATCATCGGGCCGAAAACCATCCAAGGTCATATGTGGGCGCCAGGTGTTATACCAATCCTCAAACTCCTCGCACAACGTAACCAGATGATCAAAGCCCCTAATAAATGATACACGTTTGAGCCATTCATATTTCAAGGTTTTGATCACTCTCTCCGTGACAGCAATCGAGCCATGTTTGCCTACGGCGCCAAGACGGGGCTTTATATTCCGGCCATCCAGCAGATCCACAAAGACCTCTCCAGTAAAGATACTGGCCTGATCAGAGATGATGTGTTTGGGTGCTCCATGTTTTTCGATAGCACACTCTAACGCATTATTGATCCAGCCTGCATTGGGTCCTTCCAGTGGAGTCACAGACATTACTTTGCGGGAGAAATGGTCAATCACGACAAAGATATGAATAGGCCAGAGTCCCCAAAACAAAACCATTGTGGTGTCGACAGACCAAACATGATTTGGATACCAGGCAGGAATTGATCTTGCCTCTATTTTCTCGTTGTTATCTTTCTTGGTTGTTGATGCAGGAGTCTTATCT
>DATKWR010000950.1:0-6245 GCA_035529475.1 Sedimentisphaerales bacterium
GACCTGTGCCGAACAGATTCAGGTCGAGACTGGGATGAATGGCGCTCTTGTCCCCATAAATATCGAAGCCCCGCCAGACGTACTTGCCCGACCAGGTCACGTCCACGTACCCGTGCAAATCGGTGTCCTGCGCCTGGGCCAGGCCTCCCATGGCCAACAACGCTACGACCGTCACCAAAATTCTCTCTTTCATAGTCATCTCCTTGATAACAGTACCTTATTTCAACACGTTTACCTTCGATACATTGCCTTGAATGACGTCGGCAGTCAAGGCCGCAACCGGTAATCTCACCACTTGCCGCTCTTTCTCATCTCTGCTTTTGGCAGGTTCTTGAGCTCGGCCGTGTACTTTTCCAGATCGGCATCCGGCAGCTCGTAGTCGGTAAGCTTTCCGGACAGGTACGCATCGTAGCCGACAAGGTCCATCAGGCCGTGTCCGCTGTAGTTGAACAGTATGACTTTTTCCTTGCCTTCTTCTCTTGCTTTGTTGGCTTCATCAATGACTGCTGCAATTGCCTGACTGGTTTCCGGGGCGGCGATGAATCCTTCTGTTTCGGCCCACGTTACAGCCGCCTCATAGGATTGCAG
The DNA here is from genome assembly GCA_035529475.1 of Sedimentisphaerales bacterium. Lineage (GTDB taxonomy): Bacteria > Planctomycetota > Phycisphaerae > Sedimentisphaerales > Anaerobacaceae. The sequence goes on from DATKWR010000950.1 coordinate 589, forward strand.
CTGATGGTACGCTCTTGGCTCCAAAAGCCCCTCGACGATGGCCTGGCAGACCAGCGGCGCCATGCCGTGGTACCGCAAGCCTCCGGCGTGAATTGGAGGCGGCACAAAGGCGTGTCCGAGCGTATACATGGCCAGCAGCGGCGTCGTGCAAGCGGTGTCTCCGAAGTCGTAGGCGAAGGGCCCGCGCGTCATCGTGGGGCACGCCGTCGGCTCGACCGGAATGATCTTGATGTCTGCACCGGCGATCTTGTCGGCCACGAACGGGAAGGACAAGCCCGCAAAATTGCTGCCGCCTCCGGCACAGCCAATGACCACGTCCGGCAGCTTTTCGCCGGCTTTCTCGAGTTGCTTCTTCGCCTCAAGGCCTATGATCGTCTGATGGAGCAGGACGTGATTGAGTACGCTGCCCAGAGAGTAACGTGTCTTGCCGGTCGGATCGGTTACCGCCGCCTCGATGGCTTCGCTGATGGCGATCCCCAGGCTGCCCGGCGTATCGGGCATTTCTTTCAGCACTTTTCTGCCCGCGTTTGTCTCCGGACTCGGACTGGCTACGCAGTTGGCTCCCCAGACGCCCATCATCATTTTTCGGAATGGTTTTTGGTCGAAGCTTATTCTGACCATGAAGACCTTGCATTCGAGCCCCAGCAGTTTGCAGGCGAAGGCCAGCGCGCTGCCCCATTGTCCCGCTCCCGTCTCGGTCGTGAGTCTCTTGATGCCGAATTGTCTGTTGTACCAGGCCTGGGCCACCGCCGTATTTGGCTTGTGACTTCCCGGCGGGCTGACGCTCTCATCCTTGAAGTAGATGCGCGCCGGCGTCTTGAGGTGCTTCTCCAGATACACGGCCCGGCGCAGCGGCGTCGGGCGCCAGCGATAGAGGATGTCAAGTATTTCTTCCGGGATATCAATCCACCGACTTGTGCTGACTTCCTGCTCGATCAGATTCATCGGGAAAACCGGTGTGAGCATATCGGGTGTGACGGGTTTGCCATCCGGGCCGAGCGGTGGAAGCAGCGGCGTGGGCAGGTCCGCCGCCAGGTTGTACCATTGTCGGGGGATGTCACTTTCATCGAGCAATATTTTTACTGACTTCATTGCTGTGCTCCTAATAAAGGAATTGTAGGGTGGGCTTTAGCCCACCGATTCAACGATGGTGGGGCACTCGTCTCGGCGAAGGCCAAGCCGTCGCTGAAAGCCCCACCCTACGACACGTTTGTTCGCAGGTCCGTACAATCGGCGCGATACTAATCCGTATCCGAAGGAAGGTCAAGCATAATTAGCCGGACCCGGCGATTTGCCGGTTCACGTCCGCTGAGGACATGGAACGACAATAACCTACCTGGGCGATAGGACTGGCAGTAATAGCCCCTTAAGGTCCGAGAATTCCTATGCTTGCAATCAACTGAGGCACCGAACCCATAGGCAGCTTCTGCCCCATGGATTCGCAGCCGTCCCGGCTCGGGAATCTTACGTCACCAGTGGGTTTTGACGGCAGGCGATTTTCCGAGTCACTGGACGACTCTCGGCCGATTGAATCGGAGCGCCGCGGGACATGGTTTGCCGAGCGGCCGTGGCGGGCTCCATCCGGTCCGGCGTTCGCGGTGGTCCATTTCCGACCGGACGGCTGGTCTCCGCCTGCTTGCGCCAGTCGGTGTCAAGAAAAGGCCGATTTTTTCGCTTTTTCCGAAGAAAAATGTTTGCTTATCGAAATGTCACTCGCTAAAATACGTCGAATGTCACATGAACTATAAGTCCGGTAAACATGAAAGGGGGCACACAATGGCAAAGAAAAAAGCCATTAAGGGGCTGTGGACGAAGAGCGATTTGAGCCTGCTCAAGAAACTCTTTCCCAGCAACCCTACTGCTAAGATTGCTGCGAAGCTTGGCAGGCCGACCGATGCGGTAAAGAAGAAGGCCTCCAGAATGGGACTTCGCAAGGCCAAGAGATATATGAAGTCTCTCGGCAGAGCGTAGGTTGCATAGCTTGTTCTTCAGCAGTGAAGTTGACAAGATATCCAGCTTTTCTGGTGAGTGCGGCGCCTAATCTATGACTAAGCCTGGTGCGGCCGCGGGGGGTCTGTACGTACTTCAGGGCTATGGGTGTGCCCGTTCGCGTCCGAATCCTTGACATTCGCGTCCGCGGATGCTATTGTCGTAGGGGTCGTTTGCCCCCGTGTCTTCTGACGAAGACAGAAACGGGGGCGGTTTTTCCGTCTCGGATATCAGGAGGCTGACTTGAGAGTACTTTCGGGCATACAACCGTCCGGCAAGCTTCATGTGGGCAACTATTTCGGCGCCATGCGTCAGCACCTTGCCCTCCAGGCTGAGCACGACTGCTTTTATTTCATCGCCGACTATCACGCCCTGACCAGCAATCCATCGCCCGACGAGGTCCTCGCCCACACTCTCGACGTTGTCATGGACTACATTGCGCTGGGCCTGGATACCGGGAAAACCATCTTCTGGCGCCAATCCGACGTGCCCGAGGTAACGGAGCTGACCTGGTTGCTCTCCTGCGTGACCCCCCTGGGGCTGCTGCAGCGCTGTACGAGTTACAAAGACAAGGTGGCCCAGGGCCTCAGCCCCAATCACGGTCTGTTTGCCTATCCGGTTCTGCAGGCGGCGGACATTCTGCTTTACAACAGCGAGCTTGTTCCCGTCGGCGCCGACCAGAAGCAGCACATCGAGGTCACGCGCGACATTGCCATCCGGTTTAACAACGCCTACGGCGAGATTTTCACCGTACCGAAGGAGCATATCATTGAATCGGTCGCCGTCGTTCCGGGCGTTGACGGCCGCAAGATGAGCAAAAGCTACGGAAACACCATCGAAATATTCGAGCCGGAAGCCGGCGTCAGGAAGAAGATCATGAGAATCGTGACCGATTCCACGCCGGTCGAAGAGCCCAAGGATCCTGACAAGTGCAACGTCTTTGCCCTTCTGAAACTGGTTGCCTCTGCCGAGGAGTTAAGTCAGTGGGAAAGCAGGTACCGCGGCGGCGGCCTGGGTTATGGTGAAGCGAAGAAACGCCTTGCCGAGCTGATGATTGACTACTTCAAGCCGTTTCGGCAGAAGAGGGCCGAGCTTGAGAACAATATCGATTACGTGAAGAAAGTCCTTGCCGACGGGGCCGGGCGGGCACGAGCCGTAGCCGTCGAAACGCTCGAAAAAGCGCGCGTGGCCGTCGGGTTGAGGAGGTGATTATGGCCGACAAACTCGTTGTGATCGCGCAGTTTTCGGATTACATTGAAGCCGAGATGGCCAGGCAGGCGCTTGCGGACGGTGGCGTCGAGGCCGTCGTGACCGGCGCGAATGCGTCGAGTGTTTATCCGGTGCCCGCTATCGAAGGCCCGGAATTACAGGTCCGAGAAAGCCAGGCTCGCAGGGCCCGCAGAATTCTGAAGTTTCATCAAGGGCAGGAGTTGTAGTTGGCTGATTATCGTGTCAATCTGGATATATTTGCGGGGCCTCTTGATCTGCTCCTGTATCTTGTGCGCAAGGAAGAAGTGGATGTTTATGACATTCCCATCGCGAAGATAACGGACCAGTACATCTGCTACATTGAGCTGCTCAAGAGCCTTGATATCGATCTGGCGGGTGACTTTCTGGTGATGGCTGCGACGCTCATGCAGATCAAGTCGGCCATGCTCCTGCCGAGAGCGGAGCCCGACCAGTTTCAAGATGAGGACTTGAGCGATCCTCGAACGGAGCTGGTGCGTCAGCTTCTCGAATACAAGAGATTCAAAGATGCCGCTAATCTGCTGAATGCCGCGGCGGATGAACAGCAGGAGCGCTACCCGCGCCCCGGCACGCTGATCGAGCGTTTGAAGCCCGACACGGAGCCCGAGCTTGACATTGAGCAGGTCAGTATTTGGGACCTGCTTGAAGCCTTCGACTCGGTCTGCAAGGCTATCGGCACAGTCGCTGACATCAGGCATATTCAGGATGACACTCCCATCGATCTATATCAGATCGAAATACTGCACCGTTTGCAGACCGAAGGCCCGCTGACGTTTGAACGGATCTTCGAGTCGAGGACCAATCGCGTTGCGTTGGTTGGTTTGTTTCTTGCCCTTCTGGAATTGGTCCGGGAGAAACTGATATGGGCCGAGCAGCCGGCCCAATCCACCATTTATCTGCGTTCCTTGACAGAAGCACCTGCGGAGGAGGCGGTGCGAAACGCGATCCTTGCCACCGAGGCCGGCAGTGATGAGCCGGCTCAACAGGAGCGGAAGGAAGAACCGCCTATTCCCATTACCGAAGTGCCTTCCAAACATAAGGCGCGTGTTTCGAGCGGCGCTCAATCGGGGGAGCCTCTGGCCATACCCATCTCTGAATTGCCGGCCAAAACCGAACCTGCGATTTTGCCTGGTGAGCAGCAGGAACAGGGACTGCCGGCCCGCGAAGACCAGGAGCCTCAGGCCGCGAGCGCCCCCCAGCATCTCGAATGAGCTTGCGCAATTTGCTTTTGGCGTGTTTTGTCCTATACTTTAAGTGGTAGGGAACAGACACCGCCGGCTCATCCGGCGAATCGGCCAGATCGATCCGTCGTTACAACAACTTCAATTTTGCAAAAGTTCAGTTAAAAGAGCTGGCAGGCAAATGAGTGCGAGCGGAGGCCGAATACGGGGGTTTTCACATAAACTTCCTTGCCGTTTACGTCGATTAAGTCATGTGGCCGGACTGCGCCGGACCTCGATGGGGGTCCTGTAAGCAGCCCGGCCGAGGCGGCCAACGCCATAAGGGTGCGAGAATACATCGTCTGATAAGAATCTGTTGCACGCATCTGCTGCTACTGTTAATGACCGCCCGCGACACTTTATTTGTTTTGCGAGGAGAACAAAAATGGGTCCGAAAGCAGACAGAAATCAGCGTCGCCGGGGGGTGTCCCTGGTGGGTACAATGGTCGCCGTTGTTATCCTGCTGATAGCACTTATCGGAACGTCCAGCTTCAGATACTGTGCGGCGCTGGATGCCAGGAGAGCGGATGCACAGACGGCGGCGGCAAGAGTCGCTTTGATGCTCTGCGAAAGCTGGTCCGGCGTCGATGGCGCCGTCACTTACAATCCGGTGATCCAGTTGGGCACCGATCTGGTCGTTACAACCAGCACCACCGGTCCCGCCACGCCGGCGGATTTTACCCGCCTGGGAACCTACAAAGTGGTGTTGAAGGATTATCACGGTGTGAACCACTATGCCACGTTGTCCTGGAAAGACGTTCAACCCGGGCTAAGGGCCCTGAACGTTGTTGTGGCCTGGGCCCAGCGAGGTGCGGGCGCCGACGGAATCGAGAACGTGGATAAATCATTCAGGCTCACCGTCCACACGGCAACCTGGTAACCACTCAGGAGGACGAAAATGAACAGAAAAAGACCGAGGGCATCGCAGGGCTTCACCCTGGTGGAGCTGGTGATAACCGCCGCGATTATGAGTATCATCGCGCTGGCGATCGGGGTGGTCATCGTTGACAGCCAGTCGAGCTGGAACGTCATGTATGACCGTGTCAACAGCGACGTCGTCACCGATGGCTACGTGGCGAGAAAGAAGTTTGACGCCGTGCTGCGACAGGCGAGCAGAGAGAAGCTTGTACTCGGTGACGCCGGTGGCTCGGTCGAGGTCTATTACTATGCAGACGGCTCTTCGGCTGTTGTTGACCGGTA
>DATKWR010000951.1:0-3155 GCA_035529475.1 Sedimentisphaerales bacterium
TGCGATACGTCTTCCTGCACGAGCTGGCCCACCTCAGACGCCACGATATCTACTTAGGATGGCTGGCGAGCATCTTGCAGGTCCTGCACTGGTTCAATCCACTGGTGTGGTTCGCCTTCTACCGAATGCGGGCCGACCGGGAATTAGCCTGCGATGCGCTGGTGCTGACGCGAACGGGTCAGGACAAATCGCAGGAGTACGGCGGCACAATCCTGGGGCTGGTGCGCCGTTTCTCGCAATCGCGTCCGCTGCCCGCCATGGCGGGAGTCATCGAGAGCAAATCTCAACTGAAAAGGAGAATTGCCATGATTACACAATTCAAGCACGACTCATATCGCTGGTCGCCACTGGCCGCCGTCCTGATTGTCATCCTGGCCTGCATCTGCCTGCCCGACGCCGAGCACACAAAGGCTTCGGAAACATCAACTACAAAGGCCGCCCCCGCCCCGATACTGCGCCGCATTGAAGTCAAAGGACGCGGGAGCGTTCACAGCCAGCCTTCGTTCGATGGTAAGTACATGTCCGATGTGGACCGGCAGACGGGTCGCCTCATCATCCGAGAGCTGGCTACCGGCAAGGAACGGATGCTACCGACGAATTCAGACCCCAATTGGTTTGTCTATGAGTCGCGCATATCCCCTGACAATAAGAAGGTGGTATTTCTTCAATTCAACCCACAGGTAAAGGACTTTGACCTTCGAGTCGTCGGATTCGACGGTTCGGGTCTGCGAACTCTCCTGCGATCCGGCCAGATAGGGGGATACTTCAACATGGATGCCTGGTCTCCCGACGGAAGATACATTCTCGGCAGGCTCGAGAGAAAGCCGATGCAACTTGTTCGGCTCTGCACAGAGGACGGCGTCCTCGAAGTAATCAAGACGTTCGATCAAGATACAGTGTCCAAAGTCGCTGTTTCACCTGACGGGCGCTACGTTACGTATAGCCGCACAGAGCAGCAGACCTCCAACCCGGACATTTTCGTATTCGACCTTGAGCGACGCGAGGAGTCCCCGGTGGTGACGAGCCCGTCCGCTGACAAGCTGCTTGGCTGGACGCCGGATGGGCAGTCCATTTTCTTTGCGAGCGACCGTAACGAAACGTGGGACGGATGGCTCGCGCGCGTTGTGGACGGCAAGCCGCGCGGCTTGCCCGAGATTATCAAGGCCGGAATTGGTGACGTATCGCCGATCGGATTCACGCAGACTGGAGCATTCTATTACGGCTTCGGACACGAGGCATGGAATGTTTATACCGTCACGCTCGACTTAGGCGCAGATAGAGTCCTGTCGGAACCAAGCCCGGTGCGGGACGTAGGGAAGGACGGCTGCCCTGACTGGTCGCCGGATGGGCGGTACCTCGCCTACTGTTCGCAACCCGACAGCAACAAGCCGCAGATCATCCGCATACGAACGCTCGCAACCGGCGAGGACCGCGAGCTGGAACCAGATCTGCCTCACTTCGATTGGCTTCGCTGGTGTCCGGACAGTCGGCATCTACTGATCACGTCCTTCAAGTGGGGCGAACCATCAGTGGTTTACAGGCTCGACATTCAGACCGGCGAGCACACCATGTTGGTCCAAAGCGACGAGCAGAGGATCAGAGGGGCCGAATTATCCGCTGATGGGAAGACGCTTGCCTACAGGATAAGAGGTAGCGGCAATTCGAACTGGCTGTACGTAAGAGACCTGGAAACGGGCCGCGAGAAAGATGTTCTTCAGACCGGAGCCGCAGCGGCTATTACTCTGAGTCCCTTCAATGCTGGCTGGGCACTCTCGCCAGACGGAAAGCACTTAGCGCTTTCGGTGAGAGAAGGTGAAACCACCAAGCCCTTGAAGCCCCTGGTCCTCAAGATTATGTCTATCACAAGCGGGCAAGCAAGGACCGTAGCCGAGCCTCCAATCTCTGAGATGGCATGGACAAGTGATGGCCACGACCTCCTGTTTGTCCGACACGGTAACGAACTCTGGCGGGTCTCTGCCGAAAGCGGAGAGCCGCAGAAACTCTGGGAATGGGAACGGAAACAGGCACTTTGGGGCCCGCGGATTCATCCAGGTGCGCAGCGCCTCGCTTTCTGTAGTGGCGGATATGTCTCCGAAATGTGGGTGATGGAGGACTTTCTGCCGGCGACGGCGGTCGCCAAGTCTGAGCCGATGACAACGGTGCGAAGGATTGGGGGCGACTGGGGCACCTTTGCCAGTCTTTCGCCCGATGGCAGGTATATGTGTGACGTGGACTGGGATACCGAGACTCTCACGGTGCTTGAGCCGGCCACGGGCAAGGTCCGGCACTTGACCAGCAAAAGCCCTGACGACGCCTGCTATCCGCTTGAGTCTGCCATATCGCCAGACAGCAGGGAAGTTGCCTACCTTTGGTGGGACCCCAACACAAAAGCCTCAAGCCTGCACGTAATCGGCCTTGACAGCTCAGGCGACCGGCTGTTGTGCGAGGGAAGATACCCGATACCCAAGACATGGTCGGCGGACGGCAAGAAAATACTGGCTGTCATCTCGGAAAACGGCATGCAGAAGATGGTCTGGGTCTCCACCCTGGACGGTTCGATCCAGAGCATCACGTCTTTTGACGGTGAGAGCCTCGGCTATCCCGGCAAATTCGACATTTCGCCGGACGGGCGTTTCATCGCCTACGACCGCCCCCAGGCCGAAAATACGTCGCAACGAGATATTTTTGTGTTCGATCTGATTAAGAATGGCGAGGTCTCTCTGGTCGAGCATCCGGCCGACGACAAGTTGCTTGGCTGGACGCCGGATGGAAAGCACGTGTTCTTTGCAAGCGACCGCACGGGGAGCTGGGATGCATGGCTCCTGCAAGTACCCGGCGGCAAGCCGCAGGGATTTCCTAAACTGGCAAAGCAGGGCATAGGAGAGGTCAGGCCGATAGGATTCACGCCGGACGGCTCGTACTATTATGCGCAGGAGCGAATACTCGAAGATGTGTTCACTGCAAGGCTGGATTTGGAGACGGGCGAGGTCTTATCCGAGCCTGTGCCCGTCCGCCAGACGGGCGCGACTGATTGTCACGATTGGTCGCCTGATGGTAAGTATCTGGCCTACTGTGAACGGCGTGCTGACGAATCCCGGATCATCCACATCCGGACGCTGGCAACCGGCCGGGAACGGACGCTGGCCGACAATCTC
>DATKWR010000952.1:0-7411 GCA_035529475.1 Sedimentisphaerales bacterium
TTTGTCTTTCGCATGGCGACGCAAGGGGCGGACAAAGTCCAGGTGGAGATTCGGGGCCACGACCTTGCGATGGCAGATTACCTGGCTGCCCAGGTCAAAGAAATCGTCGAATCCATCGATGGGATCACGGACGCCCGAGTCAGCCGTGAGTCGGGCAGCCCCGAAGAGCTTGTCCTGATAGACCGCCAGAAAGCTGCCGACATGCACCTGACCGTCTCGAAGATAGCCGGCGTTCTTCAGACGATCCTTTCCGGGACGCGGGCCGGCTACTATCGCCAGGCCGGAGACGAGTATGCCATCCTGGTCAAGCTCCGGGACGCCGAGCAGATGGACCTGCGAGACATTCTCGACCTGACGATCACCAATTCCGAGGGGCAGCCCGTCGTTCTGCGCAACGTGGTGACTGTCGGACCGCGAAAGGGGCCCGTATTAATCGAGCGAAAGAATCAGGAACGCTTCGTGAGTATCTCGGCCGAAATCAGTGGCAGGGACATGGGATCGGTTCTCTCGGAGCTGCGGGAACGCCTTCAACAGATTCCCGTGCCGCCCGGTTTCTCAATTGGCTTTGGCGGTGATTACGAAGAACAGCAGAAATCATTTCACGAGCTTCTGCTCAGTTGCATTCTGGCGCTGGTGCTTGTTTACATGGTCATGGCGTGCCAATATGAGTCCCTGCGCGATCCTTTTGTCGTGATGTTTTCCGTGCCGCTGGCCGCGATCGGGGTGATCCTGATGCTCTTCCTGACCGGGACGACGTTCAATACACAATCTTTCATCGGGTGTATCATGCTGGAGGGCATTGTCGTCAACAATGCCATTCTTCTTGTCGATCAGACAAACCAGCTTCGTCGCAGGGCCGGTATGCCCATCCGTGAGGCCATCGAAGAGGCGGGCCGCAGGCGACTGCGTCCCATTCTAATGACGGCCATGACGACCATCATCGGCCTGATCCCACTGGCACTCGGCCTTGGCGAAGGCGGCGAGGCACAAGCCCCAATGGCCAGGGCGGTCATAGGCGGCCTGCTCAGCTCCACGCTGATTACGCTGGTGTTTGTCCCCGTGGTGTATTCGATTTTTGAGCGTCTGGGGCCGGGGATGGAATTCGGCGGCAAAACAGACCAGGAAAAGGTGCTCTGACTAATAGCAAAAAGATGATTACTTCTCTTAGAAAAGCGGCCGTCGCACTGTGCGGCGTAATACTGGTTTTTCAAACGTTGCTGGTGTCCTCCTGCGCATCCAGACCGGGAACCGGTTTCGATAGTGGCGGGACCAGGGCCGGAGTCGATCTGCTGCAGAGCCGGCGCGAGGCTCGCCCAGTCAAAGTGCCTGACGCAAACGACGTTGCCGCTCCCGAAGGCCCTTTGAAAATTGGAATCCCGGAGGCGATTCTGCTGGCCATGGAGAACAACCAGGCCCTCATCGTCGAACGGATGAACCCGCAGATCCAGCGCACGTTCGAGCAGGAGGAGCTGGCCGTTTTCGATCCGCTTCTGAGCCCGCAGGTATCCAACAGGAGGGCGGTTGCCGACCGGCTCAGCCGCGCCGGCTCGAGTACGGAAAGCTCCACGGTGGATTCCATCACCGGCTCGATCCTGCTTTCAAAGCTGTTTCCGAGCGGCACGGCCTTCGACCTTGATGCCAGCACGAGCTACACGGATTCCTCCTTGTACAGCGACACTTTCGCGTCCAATCGTCTCGGGCTTACCGTCACCCAGGCTCTTCTGCGGGGGTTGGATGTCCAGGCCAATATGGCGCGCGTGAACCAGGCCAGACTGGACACGCTCATATCCGGCTACGAGCTTCGAGGTTTTACGGAGATTCTCCTGGAGCACGTCGAATCGAAGTTCTGGGATCACGCCCTCGCGCAGAGGCAGATCGATATCTACACCGATTCGCTGAACCTCGCCGAGAAGCAGATGACCGAGGCGAAGGAGCGCATCAAGATCGGAGCCCTTGCCGAGACGGAGCTTGCGGCGGCCCAGGCCGAGGTCGCTCTGCGACGGGAGAACCTTATAAACGCTCGAAGTGCTTTGGCAAGGGAACGCCTGGACCTATTGCGCCTTTTGAACCCGTCCGGGAGCATGGATTGGAACCGGCAGATCATTCTCCAATATGACACGTCGCCGCCGGACGTTAAGCTCGACGACGTCGAACAGCACGTTCAAGTCGCGCTGCGAATGCGTCCCGATCTGAACCAGGCCAGACTTCAGATGCAGCAAGGCGACCTCGAGGTCGTGCGCACCAGGAACGGGCTGCTTCCCAAGATGGACATGTTCGTTTCTTTCGGCAAGACGGGCTATGCCGACACGTTCAACCGGGCCCTGAGCAACATGGATGAGGACAGCTACGATGTTACCTGGGGCCTGGTTTTGCAGGGGGCGCCCCTGAACCGAGGCGAGCGGGCCCGGTACAGCCGGGCCGTTCTCGGTCGGCAGCAGCTTCGCAGGGCCCTGGAGAACCTGTCCCAGCTTGTACAGGTTGACGTGCGAGCGGCCCATATCGAGGTGACCCGGGCACAGGAGCAGATTTCCGCAACCGCCGCCACGCGCAATTTCCAAGAGGAAAAACTCCGCGCTGAGACGGAGAAATTCCGCGTGGGCAAGTCCACTTCGCTGCTCGTGGGCCAGGCGCAGCGGGACCTTGTCGCCAGCCAGATTGCCGAGATACAGGCGGTTGCCAATTATCTGAAGGCCCTGGTTGCCCTGTACAGATTTGAGGGATCTCTTCTTCAGCGCCGGGGACTCTCGGCGCCGGGCGCGGAGCCTGTCATACTCGATCCGGACTAATAATGATTGCGCTTGCGTCCGGGACCGTCGCAGGGACACGCTGCAGGGAGATCGGTTTATGTCGAGCAAAAAGGCCTTTACGCTGATTGAGCTGCTGGTCGTCATTGCCATCATTGCTTTACTTCTGGGTATCCTTCTGCCGAGCCTGCGAAGAGCTCGGGAACAGGCTAAGGCCGTTACCTGTCGCAGCAATCTCAGACAAATCGGCTTGGCGTTTACGCTGTACACCGAGGACAACGAGGGGAAATTTCCCCGCAATGGCGGCGTTTGGATCGTCAAATTCATGCCCTACATCGGCGGTCAGGGCGACGAAGACAAGGACTATCGCGAGATGGGCGTGTACAACTGCCCCATGTATCCCAACAAGGAACAGACGCTCGACTACGTGATCAACTCCTGGAAAGACGGCAAGACGGAATACATCGGCTTCAGTCCGTTGAGCGATTTCCGCCGGCCCGCGCTCAAGATATTCCTGGCCGACAACGAAAGCGGGTCATGGCGCCCGGTCATCAGAGAGAAAGGAGGGCTGACGGGCAGAGGCGAGTTCGACGTTTGGAATGAGCGGCATCTGCCAGCCGGCGGCGACGGAGAACGGCGAGTGGCCCGCGCACGCCACAGGGACGGCTGCAACGGGGCGTTCATGGATGGGCACTCCGACTGGGTCCAGGCCGAGAAGATGACCAGAGAGTTCTGGCAGCCCCAATAGAGGGCCAAGTCGCCCGGAGCGGTCCCTTGCATACAACAGCCATGCGGGGTAGCCGCCACAGGGATAAAGCTCCATTTGCAAAAAAAGACGGGCGTCTTACAAGCAATCTGCAATAAAAGAGCATCGCGGCTCGTCTTAGTGCGGAATAACGGATGCTGTGTTGCTGCGGCGTCCTTGACACAGGTGGAGACTTGGCTGGATGGGCCAGACAACTATTTTACCAACATTTTTTCACAGGAGACTTAGGTATGTTTAATCGCAGAATCATGTTCGGGCTGGTGGTGTGCCTTGTGGCGGCACTGGTCCTCAGCGTCGCAGTGGCACAGGACAAAGCGCCCCGCGAAAGGGGCACTCGCACGAACCAGGCTGGCGCCGCCGGTGGTCAGCGGGGCGGGCAGGCTGGAGCCGCCGGTGGTCAGCGGGGCGGGCAGGCTGGAGCAGGCGGGGAGCGGCAGTTCGATCCCGCGCAGATGCGCCAGATGATGGAGCAGCGCACGAGAGAGCAGCTCGGGGCCACCGAGGCCGAGTGGAAGACCCTCGGGCCTCGCGTTATGAAAGTCGAAGAGCTCAACCGGCAGCTTTCCGGCAGCCGTGGCGGGATGGCCTTCGGCGGCGGGCGCCGTGGCGACCAGCCTGGCGCCGGACAAGAAGCTAAAATGACCGCGCTGGAAAAAGCCTCTCAGCAGTTGCGTGCCTCGCTCAGGAACGAATCGACAAGCCCGGAAGAGATCAAGAAGCAGCTTGCCACCCTGCGTACGGCCAGAGAAGCGGCCAAGAAGGAGCTTGCCGTCGCGCAGCAGGACCTGCGCAAGACGGTCAACGTGCGTCAGGAAGCTCAACTGGTGCTGATGGGCCTGCTGGACTAAAACAGATCAGGCCGAGATGGGGCGCTCGAACGCCCAAGACCTCTATTCTCGAAGAATCTGAGACCCGGGGAATCGGCGGCTTGCTCTGCCGGAGTAAGCCGCCGCCCCAGGCCTTGTCTATTTTCATGGGAGCCGGCGAACGGTAGGGGGGTAAAGCTCTCGTGCTCGAAGAAGAATCGCTTGCCGTGGTGCCCAGCGGGGAATTTCTCTTTCGGAATGGTTTCCACCCGCCCATCCCGGTCCATATCTGCGGCCTGTCGTGGATGGGAAGTTCCAGCCATTGTGACTGATGAATAGAAGCGAGGTGCATTGTGAGAGAACCGTTCGCAGAACGCATCAAATGGCTGTTCCTTGTTGTGCTGTGGTTCGTGATTGCCGCTCCGATTGAAGCGGACATTTCGATTGCTTATCGAGCAGATTCGCCGCAACTGAATTTTGCGGTTTCCGAGTTGGAGCAGGCTTTGCGCCAGGCCGATGAGACGCCGGTGGTTTGCGACCTTGCCGGCCTCGGCGACAAAGACATTCTCATCGTGGCTGACGAGCGTGAAGCCGTTTTCCTGCCGGGCCCGGCTGGAGATTCTTCTGTCAGCCCCCAGATAAAAGCGGAGGGTTTCCGCATTGCCAGACAACGCTCGCAGAATAAGGCAGTTCTGTGCGTTATCGCACGCGACGAAACGGGGGCCATGTACGGCGTGCTTGATTTGGCCGAGCAGGTTCGGACTGCAAAAGGACTGAAAAGCGTCGAAGAGAAGCTCTCAAATCCGCGTTTTGAATTCCGCGCAATTAAGTTCAACCTGCCCTGGTCGTCCTACCGGCCCGAAGAGAACCCGGCCATGAGCCTGCACATGCAGACCTGCCGGGACCTGAATTTCTGGCAGCGATTCCTGGATATGATGGCCGAGAACCGCTTCAACGTGCTTTCGTTGTGGAATCTGCACCCGTTCACGTATATGATTCGGCCCGAGGGCTTTCCCGAAGCCTGTCCCTTTTCCGACAAGGAGCTGGCCCAGTGGCAGCGATTCTGGCGCCGCCTTTTTCAGATGGCAAAGGAGCGAGGAATCGAAACCTACGTTGTGAACTGGAACATCGTCGTCTCGCCCGAGTTTGCCAAATCGCATGGCCTCAAGGAAAGAAATGACACATCTGACATTGTCCGGCGGTACACGCGCCAGTGCGTCAAGCAGGTGATCGATGAATACGACGATCTGACCGGGCTTGGCGTGACGCTGGCCGACTGGATGACCAACATGACACCGAAAGAACGCGAGGACTGGATCCAGGATACTTTTGTAGAGGGCATGAAGCAGGCCGGTCGCCGGGCCAAATTCATTCACCGTTCGGTGCTGGCCGGCTCGCCCGTCGAGATGAGGCGCGTCATCGATGAAGCGGACTTTCCCGACCCGGTGTGGGTGGAGGTCAAATTCAACTGGTCTCACGGCCACTCGACGCCGCGATTGGCCATCACTCACGATTACTCATCGGGGCAAATTGACGAGCGGTTCTGGAAGCCGGCGCCGCAGAATTATCGAATCGCATGGATGATTCGAAACGAGGATTTCTTTATCCTCCGCTGGGGACAGCCGGAATTCATTCGCAAGCACATTGCGACAAACGGCCTGGACTACGTGGGGGGATATTTCGTCGGCTCCGAGGGTTATATTCCGGCCAAGGAATACGCTCACAAGGACGATGACCACGTGAGCTGGCAATATGCGTTCGAGAAGCAATGGCTTTTTTACAAGCTGTGGGGCCGTTTGCTCTACAATCCGGACACGCCGGATGCGGTCTTTGCCGCCGAATTCGACCGGCGTTATGGGGCCGGGACAGGCGGCAAACTGCTGGAAGCGTATGCCCTGGCCGGCCGGATGCCGCTGAGACTGGCCTCGTTTCATTCGGCGACGTGGGATTATACCCTTTACTCGGAGGGTTTTCTTGCTCCGGCCCAGACCGGATTCAACGATAAAGTTTCGCCTTTCATTTCCATCGACGAGCTAATTGCGCACAAGACGCTCGATCCGACGTACCTGTCCATCGCCGATTATGTGCAAGCGATGGTCGGCAACCAAGGCGTTGAAGAACCTCTTGTGACTCCTTTGGAGCTGGCCGAAGACCTGGAGAAAGACGGCAACCGGGCCATAGAGCTGGCGGACGGCTTGTCGCAGAAGGCCCGAAAGAACTCGCCCACCCTCGATTGTGAGATTGCTGACGTTCTCGCGTGGGCGCACCTGAGCCTTTATTTTGCAGACAAACTCCGTGCCGGTGTGGCGCTGGAGACTTTTCGCAAAACCAAGGCCGCCGAAGAACGCGGGCAGGCCGTTTCGCTATTGAAAGAGGCCGCGGAGCATTGGGCCGACGTTGTGGCGGTGACAAACGCGCATTATCGCGCCGTACCCGCGGTCCAACTGTCGGGCTCCGGCCGGGCGGGCCAAGCTTTATTCTCCTGGCGGCAATATCAGGATCAGGCTGAAAGGGACATCCAAATCGCGGCAAGCGCCGAATAGAGCAGAGTGGAACGACTGAGATGAAAAATACGTACACATCTCGAAGATTGGGCGAAAAAAGCCGCACATTCGCTGTGCACAAGCCAAGAGCCTTTATCTCTGTAGGGGCGGTTTGTCGAGGGTTTTTTTCGGCTATGGCTCGTGCATTTTCGTATGTCCTTTTTCTTTTGTGTTCTGCCTATAATCGTTCCGGCGGAATCGTTCGTGCCGTCAGCCATGGCGTAGGCATCGCCATGGTGCGGCTGGATTCATCTCTTCGCAGTCACCGGACATGGCGGTCTCAATGCCGCGATGTGTTCTCCGGGCTGAATAAAACCTTGTTCGCGTCGGTCGGGCCGAATTCACTCTGGCGCGGTCACCGGCAAGATGCGACCCTCGCGGCGGCCAGGGGCCTGCGAACGAAGGAAGGGAACTTCTTGCCGGGCCGAATGAAGCCCTGTCGCGGTCACCGACTCGACGGGACGCCTTACCATCGAGGCGTCACAAGTATTCCGCACGATGTTGTTTGTAGGGGCCGGCGGTGTAGGGCGAAACTCCCAAGCATTTTTCGTT
>DATKWR010000953.1:0-4922 GCA_035529475.1 Sedimentisphaerales bacterium
GTTTTTATTTCAGCAGCTTGTTTTTCGATAATCAGGTCTTTTGCATCCATGCACCTTTTTTAACATGGCGCAGGCAAAAGCGCAAATTGCCTATTTTAACATTTTGAACTTTTTATAAAAATTTTCTGTGAACGGTTACAAAATTTGCTGTTTTGCAGTGGTTCCATCTTGCCTTGACAAGCACAAGAACTTCCATTTGGTTTTTGACATACAAGGGAGACACTAGTATAGTGCTGTCATTATGTGTTATCGCTCCAAAGGATATCGCCAATCAGGGGAGTGCTTTATGAAGATCACACACAACATATCTGTTGGCTGCTTGATGCGGCCTTTTATGCTGTTCGTAATCGGCACAATTGCCACCTGTTTTATAGGCACCGCATGCGTGGACGCCGCCGATCCGCCACGGATGAAACGTGCCGACGCATTCCTCGGAATCCATTTTGATTTCCATGCGGGCGAAGACTGCAACCGCGTTGGCGAACGAACCACGCCGGAGATGGTCGAGCTGGTCATCAACAAGATCAAACCCGACTACATTCAGATCGACTGCAAAGGGCATCGCGGCTATTCGAGCTATCCAACAAAAGTGGGTAACCCGGCACCAGGCTTCGTCGGTGATCCGCTGCGCATCTGGCGTGACGTGACACGGAAGCGGGGAGTCGCCCTCTTCATGCACTACTCGGGTGTCTGGGATTATAAGGCCGTCGCCGACCATCCGGACTGGGCAGCGATCAATGGGAACGGTAAGCCCAACGATAAGGCCACCTCAGTGTTTGGCCCGTACGCCGATACGCTCATGATCCCCCAACTCCGCGAACTGGCTGGTGAGTATGGCGTGGACGGCGCCTGGGTCGATGGTGATTGTTGGGGCACCACGGTCGACTACGGCGCGGCAGCCGTTAGCAAATTCTGTGAACAAACAGGAGCCGAGACCGCACCGCGCAAGGTGGGCGAACCTTATTGGAATGAATGGATGGACTTCCATCGCGAGGGTTTCCGCAGCTACGTGCGCCATTACGTTGATGAGTTGAAAGCGTCCCACCCTGACTTCCAGGTGATCAGCAATTGGGCATTCAGTGATCATATGCCCGAGTCTGTGTCGGCCGACGTGGTAAGCTTATCCGGCGACTTCTCGCCGGACGACAGTGTGAACTCGGCTCGGTTTGCCGGACGGTGTATCGAGGATCAGGACGTTCCGTGGGATTTGATGTCGTGGTCGTTTAGTCGCAAAACGCGGAAGCAGAAGCCGGCCGTGCAGCTTATGCAAGAAGCGGCTCTGGTGCTCGCCCTGGGTGGCGGATATCAGGCCTACTTCAAACAGGATCGAGATGGAGCGCTCCGCGACCCAGCCGAGATGGATGTAATGGCTGAGGTTGCCCGGTTCTGCCGTAAGCGACAGGCCTACTGCCACCGATCGGTTGCCGTACCGCAGATCGCACTGCTCTACTCGACGGCCGGACATTATCGGGAATCACCGCGACTCTTCCACTGGGCTGGCAGTAACGGCGTTCAGGTACTGCGAAAGGCGCTGACTGAGACACTCCAGAGCCAATACGGTGTACAGATCCTTAGCGAGCATCACCTGAAAGGGAACATGTCCGAGTGGCCCGTCATCGTGGTGCCGGGCTGGGAATATCTTGAACCAGATTTTCGTGATGAATTGGCTTCCTACGCCAAATCCGACGGCAACTTGATGCTGATCGGACCAGGGCCAGCGAAGCTTTTCGAAGCCGAGTTGGGCGCAAAAGTCAGTTTTTCCATCGTCTTGGTTGACAAGGTCGACGACGCATTTCCGACCGTTTTCAAGAAGGTGCTTCCCGAACCGATTGTTGAAGTTACAGGTGCGAAGGATGTCGATGTGAGTCCGCGAACGTTGAATGGGAACCTGTCGATTCACCTGGTAAATACGTCTGGTCCGCACGCCAACGCCCCCGATGGAGGTATCACAGAAGTCAAGCCTATCGGCCCGCTGACGGTGTCGATCGATTTGGATCAGGCTCCGAAGTCGATCACAGTGCAGCCGGAAGGCAAGTCACTAGACGTCACATGGACCAACGGCCGGGCAACGGTTACCTTGCCGCGGTTGGATCTATATTCGATTCTGATGGTGATACCATAAGGTAGATTTTCTGTAAACGTGCAGGAAAGGGGCTGGTTGTGTTTGTCAAGTGGGAATGGAACCACAGCAAACGGCTCAATACCCAGTGATTCTGGCACAAAACGGCCGAAATTGCGACTGAGAAGTCCAGGGAGGTAAGTGCTTGTATTTCAACAGGATAGATCAGATGTCGTGACGGTCCCATTGACCCTTGACAACCACAAACGAGTCCAAATCATAAAAGCTGACCGTAATCTCGGGGTGGGTCTGTAGTGCCAGATCAATACACTTGTCCATAGCATACAAAGCAACTTTTGTAAGACCTCGCCTGACCTGATCCCACATCTCCAGAAAGTCCTCTTTCCTTGTAACTATCCTGGAACGTACTTCGAAAGCCGCAGACGAGGCATTAAAATGTACCCTGCGCCCATTTCCCTCTTGAATCGTTACCCCCTCTGGTGATATATTCACTCCTCGATGTGGAAATCAAATTTCCTATTATAATTAGCTAATCCCGTTTTTCACGAAGGGACACCGAAAATGCCAAAGCATCCACAATTAATGACAGCCTGCCCTGCAGTCTCACTGTTCTGGAGCCGCCTCTTCTACCTTTTGCTGATCCTATCGTTGGCAGCTACAGTCTATAGCGCCCCGCTGGAACAGACCGCAAACAACAACGGCCTCACGGTGCCGTCATCGGAGAAGATCCTGGCAACCCTGCGACCAGGACATCCACGGGTGATGACCGAGCCAGGGACGTTTAATATACTGAAAGCCCTGGTGCGAAGCGGGGGTTTGCCCGCACGAATCTACGACGATGTCAAGAAGTCGGCGGATCAGATTCTCGCAGCTCCGGTTTCCCAGTACGAAAAGCCGGATGGCAGGCGGCTACTGAGCGTCAGCCGGCGCGTACTGGACCGCGTCCGCACCTTGGCGCTGGTGAATCGTCTGGAGGGAGGTCAGCGTTATGCAGACCGTGCATGGAAGGAACTGGAGGCCGCCGCGGCGTTTCAGGACTGGAACCCGGCGCATTTCCTGGACACGGCGGAGATGACCCATGCCTTCGCACTAGGATACGACTGGCTATATGATTGCTGGACCGAAGACCAACGGCAAGTGTTGCGCAGAGCGATTGTCTCGAAAGGCTTGCGTGAGGGCCTGAAAGTCTACGATAGCACAAAGGGCTGGCACCGCAACAAGAACAACTGGAACCAGGTCTGCAACGGTGGGCTGATCAGCGGCGCACTGGCCGTCGCCGATGAGGAGCCGCAGATCGCAGCGAGGATCGTTTACGAGGCAGTAAAAAGCGTGCCGTTGGCGATGCAACATTACGTGCCGGACGGCGGAGGCAGCGAGGGAGTCACGTATTGGGGTTATGGTTCCCGGTATAATGTTGTGCTTCTGTCGTCACTGGATACGGCCCTTGGTACTGACTTCGGCCTGTCGCAGGTTGGTGCTTTCGGAAAGAGCGGTTTCTATCAGATCTATCTCTCCGGCGCTGGCCGGATGGCGTTTGATTTCGCCGATTGTGGACGGGAGCAGGTTTCTGAGCCACAACATTTCTGGATGGCGCGCAAGTATGACATGCCGGCTTTCAGTTGGTTCCGACTCAGTGCCCTGGAAAGTGGTAGTGAGCGCGGCGGTGCGTTGGACCTGCTCTGGTACGACGACCGTGGTCGAGATCTCGATTTCAAAACATTACCGTTGGACCAGTATTTCCGCGGGGCCGAATCCGCCTCCTTACGGAGTTCATGGGAGCCGGATGCGATGATGGTTGGCATCCAGGCTGGCCACTCGATGAACCTTGGTGGCCACCGTCATCTGGATCTCGGCAGCTTCGTGCTGGACGCGTTGGGAGAACGGTGGATTATCGACTCCGGCAAGGAGCGACAAACCTATATGGTCCATCGTCACAAGAATCCTCGCTATTTCTATTACCGCATTCGAGCCGAAGGCCACAATGTCCCGGTGTTCAATCCAGGCAAGGGGCCCGACCAGAATCCCAGGGCAGTAGCGAAGATTGTGAAATACGAGTCCACGCCGCAACAGGCCGTGGCGGTCGTGGATCTGACGCAAGCTTATCAGCCGCACGCCGACCGCGCCGTACGTACGTTTACGCTCGATGGTCGGAAACGCCTGGTGGTGACGGACGAACTACAGGCCAGCGAGCCTGCAGAACTATGGTGGTTCCTGCATACCGAAGCCAGAGTCAGCCTCGGCGATCATGGCCGAACCGCCACGCTCACTCAACACGGAAAATCTTTCATCGTTCGATTGCTGCAACCCGCCGATATCGAGTTCGAGGTGATGGACTGCCGGCCGTTGCCGTCGTCTCCCAACCCGGAACCTCAAGCGGACAATCGCAATCGCCGCAAGCTTGCCCTGCATATGAAGAAGGTGCAGGCAACGCGCATCCAAGTTTCGCTGGAGCCATAAGAACCATGTGTACTTGTCAATCGCGGATAGGACCGCTTTAGTGAATGAAACAACAACAATTTCAAACCGGGAACTATGCCCGAAGTCACCTTTTTTCATGACCTGAAAGACGTAGCCAAGACCAGGGGACATCGTGCCACCATTTTGACTCCACAGACACTGATTTTCTCCAATACGAACATGGATGGACATTCATTTTTTGTCAAAAATCAGGTTTTTTATAGGAATTTTATATCATCGTCGGATTCAATGACCGTCGTCAATTAGTGAGTGACATTGGCTGACACGTCATTGCACAGATGCCTTAAAGAAAATTTTTGTGGCTACAGCTTATAGGCTTGACCTCTCAGTCTTAGTATAGTGAGGTTTGTCTTAATTGCAGGAA
>DATKWR010000954.1:0-3609 GCA_035529475.1 Sedimentisphaerales bacterium
CATCGAATAGCCGCTACTGAAATAGCCGTCATGATCGTCCGCATACATCGACCAGAGAACGCCCCATTGTGTCAGGTTGGACTGACAAAGCACCACCTTTGCCTGTTTCTTCACACGATTTAGTGAGGGCAGGAGTATTGCGAGCAATAACGCAATGATGGCGATTACCACCAACAACTCTATTAAGGTAAACGCTTTGCGTTTGTACATGATACCGTCCTTTGCGGGGGAGCGTTCACGGTTATTTCGACAGTACGGGCCACTGGGCGGAACATCAAATACACAACCCATTAAGTGTATCACACACGTCCGCTGCAAGTCAATAGAATAATATCGTTGGGCGGGAGAGGTTCTATTCTTTAGGCACGTAACCACTTGTATTACAATGGCTTATATTTTCCTCGCGATAGTATAGGAGCGGATTGGAATCCTGGAGCTAATCCGGGTGATGTAGGTCATTTTGGCCCGCAGTTCGCAATATTTGTCGAGACTGTAAACTCGGGTATCGACGCCTTGGTTGCTCAGGGGTATGCACCGGTCATCAGGGGCATGCTCTGGCAACAAGGTGAGAGAGACGCAAGAAACAGTTCTTATGGATCGGCATACGATCGGAACCTTCCACATTTCATCAAACGTGTTCGGGCCCAATTCAACGCCCCCGATATGCCTTTTGTGTATGGCCAGGTGCTGCCTGTACCTCTGGTGGGCTATGATTACCGCGACCAGGTCCGTCAAGGGCAATTGAATGTCGATGAGGATTCAGGCCACTTCCGTGCGACTGACGGCGCACGGTTGGTCTTGGCGGATGATCTGCCGATGAATGCGGATAATCTGCACATAAGCGCTGCCGGCCAAATTGAACTTGGAATTCGCTTTGCAGATGCAACCGGCTCGGTCGTAGTTGCCAACGCCGTGGACTTCAACGGGGACAGAAGGGTCGATCACGCAGACGTCCGCGCCCTGGTCGAGCACTGGCATCAAGACGTGCCAACCTATGACGTTGCTCCACCGCCTTTCGGCGACGGCATCGTAGATGTTCAAGATCTGATCGTCGTCGCTGACCATTTGTTCCAGGAGATTCTGCCGGTCGAATTGATTGCATACTGGAAGCTTGACGAGACAGAGAGCAGCATTGCTTATGACAGCATGGGCCTATGCGACGGGACCCTCAACGGCGACCCGCAATGGCAGCCAGCCAACGGCAAGAAAGACGGCGCGCTTCACTTCGATGGAATTGATGACTATGTGAGTACGCCCTTTGTGTTGGACCCGGCGACTGGGCCGTTTAGCGCCTTTGCGTGGGTCAAAGGCGGTGAACCAGGGCAGGTAATTCTCTCGCAGGAATCGGGCTTAAACTGGCTGATGCTCGATGCTGCTGATGGGGCACTGCGAACGGACCTCAGAGAGCCGGCAAGCACCGGCCGGAACTCGCGCCCTGTGGGACCTCCGTTAATCGGCCCGGCTGTGGTTGCGGACGGCAAATGGCATCGAGTAGGCTTTGTCAGAAACGAGAGCGACAGGGTTCTTTATGTGGATGGCATAGAGGTTGCCCGTGATGCAGCCGCGAGGCTGGAGCCGGCAAGTGGAGGCCTGTACATCGGTGCGGGAGGCAACTTGGAAACAGGCACATTCTGGTCTGGTTTGATCGATGATGTCCACATCTACAACCAGCCCGTGAGTCCGTAGGACAGGGGAACCCTGGCCCCTGAGAAGGGTCCGACACCGGCGAGCGTAGCGAAGCGAGTGGTTCTTCTCGAATATGGATTAACCCGAGCCTGTGATTTGCAACAGAATTTGCAGCAGATGCGCCCGTCTGTCGCTCGGTTGGCTCTCGGCCAGCTTCATAAGTCGTTATGTAACAAGTACATACCATTTACTCACAGATACTTACAAACGGCATTCCCGGATTCAATGAAGATATGAAAAGCCAGGCATCCTCAAAGTATAATTCGGTTGGTAATGTCAACCGTAAGGTGAAAGGAGATCGCCATGGCAAGGTATTACATTGGAGCAGACGTACACACGAACAATACCGAACTGGCCATCGAACAGAGAGGTCGAATCGTGGCGCGATATTCCGTGCCGACGACCATACCGGCCATCAGCACGGTCCTCAGTTCGCTCGAGGGCAGGAAGATCCTTGAGATGGAAGAAGGCCCGATGGATGGATGGCTCTGTAAACGGCGGAGTAAAAGTGTCCCACCTGGCGGAACAAAAATGTACCGCCTGATATGTATATAGCCGAGACCGCCCCGGCTGTCAATATTCAGTCTTGACCGGCTCTTTTTTCACAGTATGTTACAACCTGAATGAAGGCCTCCGGAGCCAGAGGTTGTGCGTTCGAATCGCACCTGGGATATTCAGTAAGTCTTTGGCCGTCAGGTACTTATACTTGGCGGCCTTTTTCTTTTTGGGCCTCAGGAGGGGTGCGCAACAAATGCGCAACAAAATCCCCGCCCAATGCTTCTGCGCTTGCCATGCGAGCACGTTGCAACAGATCTTCGCGAACAGCCAAATAGAATCTACGAGTAGTCTCGAAGTCGGCATGCCCCGCCAAATTCATGACGTCGTATTCTCGTAACCCCTTGGCGAACCACCGTGTCAAACAGGTGCGGCGCGAGTCGTGGAACTCACACTCTTCGATCTTAGCTTTGGCTATAATCTTCTTGAATTGGCGAGTGAAGTTGTTGACCGGACAAATGCCATTTTGAACCGTCCAAGTGCCTTGCTCACGTGCTTTCTGAATGCGGCCATAGCGGGATGGGTGCACAAAGACACCCCATGTGCTCGGGTTGGCTCAAGGAGTCGATAACAGGGAGGTATAAGCCAGCAGAGAAGCCAAGAACATTTATAGTGAACAGACGTTTGCCACGGATAAGGCGCCCTCGGAAATGGTTGTGGCCCAGGCTCTCCGCTTTGTCAGAATAACAATCCTCAGTCCAACCGGATCAGGCCTCCGGACTTTAACGGTCAGTGGCTGGGTGCCGCATACGAGATGATGCATTTTGCCATTGACCGGCACAATGGGACGAACAACCACGCGTTCTTCGACTGGTCCGTCAGAGCCGTGGGCATCAAGGAGTTGTGGACGCTCAAGTGGCATCGCAAGTACCCACCAAACGGTTTTGGACCCTGGCGGGGTCGCTATGTCCGCCCTTGACCTCCACCTGGAACATCATGGTGTCTGCGCCCCATCCATTGGACTTGGTGAAAAAGTGCTGGGTGCCTCCAGTCTCATCCCAGTAGCACCATAAGGCGATGGTAAAGACACCTTTTCCATTTGTCGGGTCGAAGTCGCCGGCGTTGGCCCCGCGGGTATTTCTAATATCCAGCGCTCCGGCAAAACCCGGCGGGCCATCTACCCATCCGGGCGTTCCCAGCACGTCGGCATGGTGCTCATTGCCGGAACCTTCGTCGAACTTCCACCGGCCGATGCGTTCCGCCTGAACTGTGCTCGTGAGGATAAAGCCCAGCACGACGACAAGACAAATCGCGCAAATCAATTTTCTGCACATCATGATTTCCTTGATACACAAGGTTCAAATAGTCCCGCTTCGGTCACGCGCCGAAGCGTCTGGCGAGGGCCCGAACCTTGGCGCATTTACTCTG
>DATKWR010000955.1:0-2419 GCA_035529475.1 Sedimentisphaerales bacterium
GTCCCTGGCGGCAAGCAAGATCAAGAAGGTGGACGCCGTCGGGGTCAACGTCGTGGAAGACAATGAAGACATCTGCAACGCGAGAATCATTTTTGAGAATGGGTGCATCGCCAACATTACGGCGTCGCGGCTGGCCCTGAAGACCGAACGAAAGGTGCGGGTCTTCAGCCGCCAAGCCTATCTGAGCGTCGATTATCTGAAAAAGAGCGGGATTGCCGTCAAGGCCGATCCGAATATCAACGTGGTCAAGTGGATCCAGGAGCACAAAGAAGCCGGTGATTTCGACCTGCTGAGTGTGAACTGGCCGGACTTGTTGCAGATCGAGCAGCTTGATATAGACGACAAGGAACCTATCCGGCTGGAGCAGGAGGCGTTTCTGTCGGCGGTAAGGAACAGAGCGCACAGGCCCGAGGTCAGCGCCGAAGAGGGCCTGGCCGCACTGCAATGCGCCGAGAAAATACTCGCCTCCGTCAGAAAACACAAATGGAACGAGAGTATCGTCGATCAGACATAGTATGCAGAATGGCTGCGCCTTTGAGAGGTATAGATAATGAGTAAATCGCGGATATGCGGATTGTTGACGGTCGTTGCCTTGGTCTGCGGCTGTGATAAAGGAACGAAAAAAGTAATAGTGGAAGGAAAAGCAGTGGACTCGCAGAGTAATATCGTCAAGCTGGAAACCAGTATGGGCAATATCGTCATAGAGCTCGACCGGCAGGCGGCGCCTGTCACGGCCAAGAATTTCCTCGAATACGTGGAGGCGGGCTTCTATGACGGGACGATCTTTCATCGGGTCATACCGAACTTTATGATACAAGGGGGCGGCTTCACCGCCGACCTGAAGCGAAAGAACACGCGCAGCCCCATCGTCAACGAAGCATGGAACGGCCCGAGCAATACACGAGGCACCATCGCCATGGCCCGAACCAACGATCCTGACAGCGCAACCTCCCAGTTCTTCATTAACCACATAGACAACGCCCCCCTGAATTACGTCGATAGCGCCCATCCGGGATATGCCGTATTCGGCAAGGTAACAGAGGGTATGGACGTTGTGGATGCCATCGCCGCGGTCAAGACGACCACGCGAAACGGCATGCAAGATGTTCCCGTCGAACCCGTGATCGTCAAATCCGCACGGGTGGTTCCGCAATAAGTGCCGTCAGGTTCGAATCCCGGCCGGACAGAAGCACCTAAGCGAGTTCTCTCAGGCATCCCAAACGCCCGATGCGGCGATACTCCCGTCGGTTATCTGAAGAAATCAGTCTTTTTTCTGTAACCAAAACGCATCTTCCTGCCTTTTCACTGTTGAGTGGCGGACATTTCACTCAGACAGAATTTGAAAGGGAAGAATCATGGCAGGAATCGCAAGGACTATTGCAGCGCTGGTTGTGGCGGCAATCTGTATCGCACTGCTGGTTATTTACGCGAGCGGACTCGCGGCCGAGGCACAGCCGGGACAGGCCCAGAGGACTCAAGAGGTGCACCGGGAGACCTGTGTCCTCGTTGAGGCATTTGTCGTTGAGGTCAAGCTCTCATCGCTATACGAGCAGGCAGTCAGCCCCCTCGGCCAGAGGCCCAATTCCGTGTCGGTGAAGAATCTGCTCGACTGTTTGAACAACAAGGACGCAGGGCAGGTCACCGCCGGAGTAAAAGTGTCGCTCCGCTCAACGGCAAACGCAAAAACCAGGACAACAGAGACTATTTACACGGAGAGACAGGTGTCCCTTCCAGCCGGCAGGAGGACCGATGGCCCCGCAGTCTCAAGGAGCTACCGCAACTATGATATCGGCAATCAGTTCGACGCAGGGGCCTCGATCGGCTCGAACGGCGCGATACTTGTGGACTTTGAGTTCAGCCAAAGCACCTGCCGAAATGTCTCCTCAAGTGAAGAAGCGCCCCCCAACACCGTGAACAGGCAGTGGTCCGGGACGGCGTCTCTCAACGCAGGCGAGCCCGCCATTGTCGGCGCGACACAAAATGAAGAAACGGCAGCCTTTCTGGTTCTCTGTGCCCACCACGTCGGGGACAGGTAAAACCCAATCCGTTCAGGGCTTTAGCTTCAGCCTGCTGACCCGTTGATGAGCGATGCGCGTCGGCTCGGGCAGCCGATACGTCGTGGTGCAGGCAAGTGTGATTTCAATCGCGTTGTCCAGCGTGCATTTGTTGCCCACCGAGACGAACAGCGGCTTGACATTCGTGCGCGTCCTTAGGACAGCCCCAATTATTGCCGATTGCCGATTATCATCAATCAAGGAAGTATAGCTGCCCTTCTCGGGCGGAGGCTCTTCATAAGTACCGATGAGCCGGCTCTTGGCACAGCCGATGGTTGGCTTGTCGAAGAACAGGCCCAGGTGCGCCGCCAAACCGAGCCGGCGAGGATGGGCGATGCCCTGGCCGTCAACAATGAATAGGTCGG
>DATKWR010000956.1:0-18091 GCA_035529475.1 Sedimentisphaerales bacterium
GCTTGGCCAGCTTCAATGCGTTCAACCGCCCAAACAAATAGGGGGGCAGACGCGTGATTCTCTGCGCCGGCTCGAACCCTTTGGCCGAGGTCGTCGGTTCATGGACATCTGTCGTCAATTCACCCATAGTCTCATCCTACAAGAAAAGAATAACGAATATCGAATATCCAATAATGAACGCTGAAAGGAATGACCGCCACAGCCCCTACTTCGTCATTCGACATTCGATATTCAAGGTTAATGTCGGTTAGTGTACATCCTGGGGATGAATTTTCAACGGATTTTTGTATAATGCGGGCCGCCCATCTGCGATTGTCAACCGGCAATCATCAATCGTAAATCCAAGCGCGGGCGGGACGCCCGCGACACGCGCGGTCAGCCTTCCAGGGGCAGCGTTCCGGAGTAGTTCGGCGCCTCCTTGGTGATCTGTATGTCGTGCGGATGGGATTCGCTGACCGAAGCGGCGCTGACGCGGACGAATCGGCTGTTCTTCCTGAGCTCCTCGATATTTCGTGCGCCGCAATAGCCCATGCCGGCCCGCAGTCCACCGACCAATTGATAGATAAAATCGCCCAACATGCCCCGGTACGGCACGCGGCCTTCCACGCCTTCGGGCACGAGTTTGCTCATCTCGGTTGCGCTGCTCTGGCCGTATCGGTCCGCGGAGCCTTTGACCATCGCCCCCAGCGAGCCCATGCCCCGGTATTCCTTGAACTGTCTGCCCTTGTAGATGACCAGTTGGCCCGGGCTTTCTTTCAGACCGGCAAACAGAGACCCGATCATCACACTCGACGCCCCGGCAGCGATGGCCTTTGTGATATCGCCCGACTGGCGAACTCCACCGTCGGCGATGACGGGAATGTTGTGCTTTTCAGCAACTGAGGCGCAATTCATGATGGCTGAGATTTGCGGCACGCCGACGCCGGAGATAATCCGAGTGGTACAGATGGCGCCGGGACCGATGCCGACTTTCACGGCGTTTGCGCCGGCCTCGATCAAGTCGGCTGCCGCCTCAGCGGTGGCGATGTTACCTGCGATGACGTCGATATCATGCCCGGCTTTAATCTTCTTGACGGTCTCGATGACGTTGTGCGAATGGCCGTGCGCGGTATCGACCACGATAATATCGACGTCCGCGGCGATCAAGGCCTCAATTCGCTCGTAGTCGTACACGCCGACCGCCGCCCCGACGCGCAGGCGGCCTCGCTCGTCCCTTGCCGCGAGCGGGTATTGCTGCACGCGGTCGATGTCCCTCATCGTGATCAGGCCAGCCAATTCCCCTTTGCCGTTGATCAGCAAGAGCTTCTCGACCTTGTGTTTCTGAAGAATTTCCTTTGCCTGTTCGAGGGTGGTGCCGGCCGGCCCTGTAATAAGCTTGTCCTTGACCATGACGGTGCTGACCTCGACGTCGTAGTCCTTTAGGAACTTCAGGTCGCGGCGGGTCAGGATGCCCACGAGCTTTTTGCCCTCGACGATGGGAATGCCGGAGACGTTCTGCTCGACCATCAGCTCCTGGGCCCGTCTGACCGGCTCACGCGGCGACAACGTGACCGGGTCGATAATTACCCCGTGCTCAGAACGCTTGACCTTGGCCACCTCCCGCTTTTGCGCCTCGACCGAGAGGTTCTTGTGAATGATGCCGATCCCACCCTCCTGTGCCAGTGCGATGGCCAGCGCCGCCTCGGTCACGGTATCCATGGCCGCCGAGACGATGGGAATATTAATCCTGATGTTATTGGTCAGTTGAGTGCTCGTGTTCGCCTGGCTCGGCACAAAATCGCTCAGGGCCGGGACCAGGAGCACGTCGTCGAAGGTTATGCCTTCAGCAATAATTTTTCGCGTATCCATTCTTCGCTCCAAGTATTAGCCGCCGTCATGGCCTGATATAAAGTCCTTGATTATAGTACGAGGAACTGCAAAAATCAAACTGCAAAATGCCTATTATGCTGTTTTTACAGGACACTCGGAGCTTATGTTGAAGAAAGAGCAAAGCATCCTTGTTGCCACGACCAATCCCGGCAAAATCGCCGAGATAAGGGCCATGCTCGGCGCTGAAATGCGGTGGCTGGGCCTTGCCGATGTGGGGCCTATCGATGAAATCGCCGAAGACGGCGCGACGTTCGCCGAAAACGCCCGCAAGAAAGCCCTGGGCTACGCAAAGGCAAGCGGGCTGTGGACGATTGCCGACGATTCGGGCCTGGTCATTGATGCGCTCGGAGGGGCCCCGGGCGTGAAATCCGCCCGATTCTCCGGCGAAAGACCGCAGGGCGCGGACCGAACCCTTATCGACCATCGAAACATGGCCAAAGTTCTGGACCTTCTCAAGGCAGTTCCCGAAGAGCGCAGGACCGCACGATTCGTTTGCTGCCTCTGCTTAGCCGGCCCCGAGAAAGTCCTGATTGAGACCGAAGGAACGGTTGAAGGTCTGATA
Organism: Sedimentisphaerales bacterium; assembly: GCA_035529475.1. GTDB lineage: Bacteria > Planctomycetota > Phycisphaerae > Sedimentisphaerales > Anaerobacaceae. The sequence continues at coordinate 2,432 of DATKWR010000956.1, forward strand.
ACCGAGAGGGAAATCGGCAAGAATGGCTTCGGCTACGACCCTATTTTCTTTGTCCCGCAACTTAAAAAAACGGTGGCGCAGTTGAGCCGTGAAGAGAAAAATGCCATCTCGCATCGGGGCAACGCTATCCGCAAGCTCAAACGTCTTCTCGACGAGCTTTTGGGCAGAAGTTAGAGACAATTCGCCTTCTCGCCGGCGGAACTCGCCCTTCGAGCGGTGCGGAGCGCTCACTGACTGGCCACGGCTACGATTGTCGGCAAGACGTTCTGAAAAGCATGTACGCAGGAGGTCACGAAGATCGCCCTCCACCATCCTCGCTGGCGCCAGGCCAGATACGAGCACGAGAAAACGAAAAAAGGCCAAATCACCCCGAGTCCCCAAGCCGGGGCCGCTATCGAATGCAGGCACGCCCAGACAAACGCCGACATCACCGCCAGCCGGATTCTGCGCCTTGTAATCAAGGACAGGATGCGAAGCACCAGGCCCATGAGCAATGTCTCTATGGGAGGTCCCACGATGACGATCAAGACGATCAATTCGAGAGGCGAACCCTTGAACGCCGGGCCTGTTTCTTCGGTTATGACCCCGGTGGCTGCCAGGATGAACGATAGCGCCAGCGAAGGCAGAAGACTGATAAGCCCCGTGCGCAGCACGTACCGGCGCATCGAAATGCGAGTATCGAACAGCCAGCGAAGCAGCCACGGCTGCGGCTTAGCTTCTTCCGTCGTCTCTGTTATGTCTTGCCCCGGCTCCAACAATCAGCTCCTTGATCTGTCGATAGAATACCCTATAGGCCCAACAAGTGCAACGGTCAGGCGCAGGGCATCGTGCTGCGGGATACCGAATAATTGTTTTCTCTTGACATCCTTAGGGGCCACATGTATTTGTCCATTTTCTAAATTTCGGTATTGAAATGACCGATGAGTGGAATCGTGCGTATATAAACACCAGGCAACGCCCTGTGTGAAATATTATTGACTGACTGATCTCTATGGCGAAATCAAGCACATCCAAGAAATCTCTGGTGATCGTCGAATCGCCCGCCAAGGCCAAGACGATCAATAAGTATCTCGGCCCGGATTATGAGGTCAAGGCCTCGATGGGCCACGTGCGGGACCTGCCTTCAAAGGGACTTAACGTCGATATCGAGCATGATTTTGAACCGACCTACGACATCATGCCGGGCAAGGCTCGCACGGTCACGGCGTTGAAGGCCGCGGCGAAAAAATGCGACAAGCTGTTTCTGGCCACCGACCTTGACCGCGAAGGCGAAGCCATTGCATGGCACCTGGCCGAGCTGCTCGGCGTCCCTGAGAAGAGGACCTACCGCGTCATCTTCAACGCGATCACTCAGTCGGCGATAAAAAACGCCTTTGCCGAGCCGGGCAAGCTCGACATGGACAAAGTGATGGCCCAGCAGGCCCGGCGGATCCTCGACAGAATCGTCGGGTATCAGATCAGCCCGCTGCTGTGGAAAAAGGTCACGCGCGGTCTGTCCGCCGGTCGCGTCCAGTCCATCGCCGTCAAGATCATCGTCGAGAAGGAAAAAGAGATTCGCCGGTTCGAGTCCAAGGAATACTGGCTTATTCCGGCCGTGTTCACGACGGATTTGCAGAATGACTACAGCAGACAATGGCTGGACTTCATCGCAACGCAAACGCCGAGTGACAAATCACCTACGCTCGCCGAGCAGAGCAAGTGGCTGACGGAGCACAATGCGTTCAAGGCTGAGCTGCACAAGATAGGCGACGAAGAATTCAAGGTCTCCGACAAGGAGAACGCCGAACGTGTTTTCAACGCGCTCAAAGACGCCGAGTTCAAGCTCGCCGACATAGAGACCAAGCAGTCCGTCTCCCGGCCTTCGGCGCCTTTTATCACGTCCACGCTGCAACAAGCGGCGGCAAACCGCCTGGGCTTCGCCACCAAAAGAACGATGCGCGTCGCCCAGCAACTGTACGAAGGCATTGATTTGGGCTCGATGGGCTCTCTGGGCTTGATTACTTACATGAGAACGGACAGCACCCATCTTTCAAGTGAAGCCGTCGCCGAAGTTCGCAAGTATATCGGCGCGCACCTCGGTCCCGACTATCTACCCAAGGAAGCCAAGGTCTATGCTTCGGGGAAAAGTGCCCAGCAGGCCCACGAAGCGATCCGCCCGACGGACGTTGACATGACGCCTTCGGATATCAAGCCCTTCCTGACCGACGAGCAATACAAGCTCTACGATCTGATTTGGCGTCGCTTTATTGCGTGCCAGATGGAATCGGCCAAATGGAACGTGACGAACCTGAATATTGCCGCCGAGACGTCATTGGGCTGCTGCTGGTACAGAACGAGCGGTCGGGTGATGGTTTTCGACGGCTTCTCGAAAATCTGGCCCGTTGCATCGACGGAGCAGGAGCTTCCCCCCATGAAAGCGGGGCAGAAACTCTCGGCGGTTGATCTCAGGGCCGAGCAGCATTTCACCAAACCGCCGGCCCGGTTCACCGAAGCCGGCCTGGTCAAAGCCCTCGAAAAAGAAGGGATTGGCAGACCCAGCACGTACGCTTCCATCATCAGCACCGTCCAGGAGCGGGGGTACGTCGAGCAGCGGGAGAAAAAATTCTACGCCACCGACCTCGGCGAGGTCGTCACGGAGAAACTGAACGAGTATTTCCCCAAGATTATGGACATTGCCTTCACCCGCTACATGGAGGAGCAGCTCGACAAGATCGAAGAACAGCACATCGACTGGCTGGGCGTCTTGAAAGATTTCTACGGCCCGTTCAAGGAAAGTCTCGAAACGGCTCAGACCCAGATGAAGCACGCCAAGGCGGAAGTGACCCCCAGCGAGTACGAATGTCCCAAGTGCGGCAAGCCGCTCGTTTACAGGTTCGGCAAGAACGGAAGATTCCTGAGCTGCTCAACGTACCCGCAGTGCACGTTTGCCTCTGCCTGCGACCAGGAAGGCAAAATGATCGAGGAGAAGCTCAGCGAGCACGAATGTCCGCAGTGCGGCAAGCCGATGGCGAATAAGAGGGGCCGGTTCGGACCGTTCCTGGGGTGCAGCGGCTACCCGGAGTGCAAGACGATTCTCAAGCTGGACAAGCAGGGCAACGTCCTGCCGCCTAAACCTCCCCCCGAGCCTACGGGTCTCAAGTGCTACAAGTGCAAAGAGGGCGAGCTGGTTATACGACAAAGCAAGAAGGGCCCCTTCATGGGCTGCAACAGGTTTCCGAAGTGCAGAACCATCGTCAACATCAAACAACTGGATCAGCTCAAGCAGCTCCAGTCCGAGGGCCAGTGGCCCCCAAAAACGCCTGAACAGGCCGAGAAACTGCTCGGCACCAAGAAGGCCAAACAAACCGTCAAGGCCAGGAAGTAGTCCGGCGAGACCGCTGGACACAATCGAGGCTGTCCTGCGAAAACTTCGCCTGTCATCAAGCGGGAAGCGGTCGTTGGCCATCTCGATCCCATCTTTTAAACCCAATGTGCGTCATATTCTCGGACCGTCAGCAATTCTGAAGAAAACCCCGAAAATCTGCCGATATACATTAGTTGTAAGTGTACGGCCCTGTCCGCAGCGGGTGACGAGCTAGTTGCGTGATTCGCTGGGGCGCGGCTTGAAATTATTTCGAAAACGAGCCTCTTATGGGGCGTGAGAAGGCCGCTGGAGGCGTGGACCCCGTTCGGAATTCCATGACGGGGGACAAAACGTAATATAGAGGGAGCCCGGGTGCACCGGGAACCAACAGGGTGAAAAAAAAGAATAAGTCGCGCAGCAGAGCTTCGAAGCAACAGGCCACGGGTACCATCTCTCACACGGCGATGAGGTGTTTCGGTATCGGGGTGTGCCTGGTTCTGTTATGTAGCTGTCTGAGTTTCGATATTGGCGACTGGCCGAGTGGCTTTGCCTACCCTCACAACAGCCCGGCGGCCAACTGGTGCGGTTCCATCGGGGCTTTCTGTGCGTACTACTTGCTCTATTACATCGGTCCGGGCGTGTTCATCGTCCTGATCTCGGCGGTATATTTTTGGGCGGCGCGCCTCGCACAGCGGCCCATAAATCAGCCCGTTCTACGGGCCGTCGGACTGGCGCTGGTCGCCGTGGCGTCATCGATCACTTTCCAGTATCTCTGGCCCCATTGGATGTTTTCTTTTCCGTCCGGTTCCGGCGGCGTCCTCGGCGTTGGAGCCGCACAGCTCCTGCGAAGCCATTTCGCCGCACTGGGTACGTTCATATTGGTGGCGGCGCTCTGGGCGGTTGGAGCTGTTTTGCTGGCAGACGGTCTTATTGTGATGATACTGCGCGTCTTTGCTTTCGGGGCGTGCAAGTTCGTCGGCATTGCGCTTCCGGCGTGGGCGGCGGCAAAGCAACATTCACAGGTACTCAACGAAATATGGCGTGAATTGAGCGCCAGGCAAAAGCCCTTGGCGCCAGCGCTTGAGGCGCCGAAGCCGCGGGTCGTGGCCGAACCTGTCGCCGCCAAGCCGGAAAGCGACCTGCCCAGGCGGCTGGACAACATCCCGGTAAGAGCGCCAGCCACCGCCGGACCCGAGAAACCAATGCGCCCGGAGAGCAGGGTGACCAAATCTCCTGCCCCGCCCCCGTACGAGAACTACCAGCTTCCGCCGATGGATTTGTTGGCGGAGCCGGAGTATGGCTATTCGGCGGTGCAGGAGAAAATCGTCAAGGCAAAGGCCACGGCCCTGGAAAAACTGCTCTCGGAGTTCAATGTCCACGCGCGCGTCGTCGCCGCCGACACCGGGCCGGTTGTCACCATGTTCGAGCTTGAGCTGGCCGCCGGTGTAAAGGTCAGCCAGATAGCGTCCCTGGCCAACGATATGGCTCGCGCGCTGGGCGTCGGCGCCGTCCGCGTCGTGGCGCCGCTGCCGGGCAAGCACACCATCGGCATCGAAGTGCCGAACAGCGAGAAAGAAAGGGTTCGTATCAAGAACCTGATGCAGTTAGCGGGCGCCAAGCCGCAAAAGATGCATATCCCGCTGTACTTGGGCAAGGACTCCTCGGCCGAGGCGCTCGTTTCGGATTTGACCAAGATGCCGCACCTGCTCATTGCCGGCACGACCGGCTCGGGCAAGAGTGTGTGCATCAACAGCATCATCGTGAGCGTGCTGCTCACCAAGCGGCCGGACGAGGTCAAGATGATTCTGATCGACCCCAAGATGGTCGAGATGACGGCGTTTAATACGATCCCGCACCTGATGTGCCCGATTGTCACCGAGACGCAGATGGCCGTCCAGATTCTCGAATGGGCGACGGTCAAGATGGATGAGCGCTACGCCCTGCTGGCCGAGGCCCGGGTCAAGAACATCGCTGAGTTCAACACGCTGGACGCCGAAGAGATCATCAGGCGGTTCAACCCGAGCAGCGCCGACGAAGAGCAGAAGATACCGAAGAAGCTGCCTTATATCGTGATCATCATCGACGAGCTTGCGGATTTGATGATGACCGCCCCCAAGGAAATAGAAGCGTACATCGTTCGCCTGGCGCAGAAGAGCCGCGCGGTAGGCATTCACATCGTTTTGGCGACCCAGCGGCCCCAGGCGACGGTTGTCACCGGGCTGATCAAATCGAACATGCCGACGCGGATCGGTTTTCGCGTCGCGGCCAGGATGGACAGCCGCATCATTCTCGATCAGAACGGCGCCGAGACGCTGCTGGGCGAGGGGGACATGCTGTTCCTCAAGCCGGGCACGAGCGAGCTGATTCGCGCCCAGGGCACGTTTATGGATGAGGCCGAGATTAAGCGGATCGTCAAACACCTCAAGGAGGTCGCCGAGCCGCAATTCCATCCGGAGCTGACACAGCTCAAGAAAATCGATACCTCGGAGATGGCCCGGGACGAGCTGTTCGACGAAGCCGTTCGCATTGTCCTGGAGACCGGGCGAGGAAGTGTCTCGCTGCTTCAGCGAAGACTGAACGTCGGCTACGCCAGGGCCTCGAGGATCATCGAGATGATGGCCGCCTCCGGAATCCTCGGCGAATATAAGGGCAGCCAGGCCCGCGAGCTGATGATGACGCTGGAGGAGTACGAGCGGATCCGCGGGCAGATGGAGGCGGATGCCGAGGCGGGGTATCAGGACCTCGCCGAGACGGAGGGTTCGCCCGAGCCGGCTTACATCAGCGAGGGTCAGCAGGGCTACATTTCCACCGACAGCGACACCGACACCGACGATGAGTGAGGCCCTCCCTGCGAGCGGGCGCGCAGCAGCCGCAAGAAAACGGCAAAGTTGCGCATCCAGGCATTTTCTCCGCGAAATCGTCCACATTCGACAGCCCGCTTCCCATCTGGTAAACTCTCCCTGGTATGAACGAGGACCTGAAAGACAAAACGCTCGACGAGCTTGAGCAGACCGTCGTGGACCTGGGCCAGAAGAAGTACCTCGCGGGGTACATCTTTGATTTTATTCACGTGCAGGGCGCCTCCGAGGTTTCCCAAATCACTCCCTTGAGCAAGGCGTTTCGCGCGCAGCTTATCGAGCAGGGATATCGCATTTCCCGTCTTGAGGTTATGAACAAGCTGACCGACAAAGACGGAACCATCAAATACGTCTTTGCGCTGGATACAGGCCGCATCGAAACGGTACTGCTCCATGACGGCGGGCGCAAGACGCTTTGCGTCTCCACCCAGGTCGGCTGCGCGATGGGCTGCCGCTTTTGCGCCACGGCGAAGATTCCCTTTCAGCAGAACCTGACCGCCGGGCAGATCGTCGATCAGGTCAACCTGGTTTGTAGTGTGCCCGTAAGGGCATCTCGTAGCACGGACAGCTTGCCCGTGATCCAGAATCATGGGCGGGACGCCCATGTTACTGAAACGCCTCACGGCGTTACTACAAACAGAATCAGCAACATCGTCTATATGGGCATGGGCGAGCCGCTGGCGAGCTACGGGGCGGTCCTCAAGTCGCTGCGCATCCTGAACCATCCGAAGGGTAAGAACATCGGCATCCGGCACATCACCGTCAGCACGTGCGGCCTGGTACCGGCAATCAGAAGGCTTGCCGACGAAGACATGCTTCCCCGGCTGGCGATCTCGCTCAACGCCCCGACTGACGAGCTGCGGACGAGACTGATGCCGATTGGCGCAAAGTACCCCATAGCGGACCTGCTGGCGGCCGTGCGCTTTTACCAGAGCAGGACCCGCCAGCGCGTCACTTTTGAGTACGTCATGATAAGAGATATGAACGATTTGGCCGAGCACGCCAAGATGCTGCTCAAGCGGCTGGAAGGGATCTCGTACAATGTGAATCTCATCGAGCACAATCCGTTCCCAGGCTGTGAGTTCGCAGGCAGCAGCGGGGCGCGCATCAAGCAGTTTGCATCGATTCTCGACCGGGCGGGTATTGAGACGACGGTGCGTTTCAGAATGGGCCGGGGTATCAAGGCAGCCTGCGGCCAGCTCGGGGCTGGATGGCTGAACGAGCAGGGTGGACCGGCAAAATAATGAGACGTGAGACTACGATAATTACCGTGGGCCTGGCGCCGGCGTGGGACATCACCTGCCGGGGACGAAACCTTCGCTGGGGCGCTCATCAGTGCATTGAGGAGCAGTCTATCGCCCCTGCGGGAAAAGCACTCAACGTCTCCAAGGCGCTGGCGTGGCTGGGGCGCGAAAGCATTGCCGCCGGACTGTGGGGACGCAGCGACCACCGGCAGATGCTGGCGGATGTGCGAAGCTCGTGGCCGTTGATAAAGGTTAGAATGACCGCGGTCGATGGCCATACGAGGCGGAACGTTACCGTCGTGGATACAGCCAACGGCAAAGAGATGCACCTTCGCAACAAGAGCCCGCTGGCATCTGCCAAAACCCTGAGACAATTGCAGACCGACCTGGAGAAGATCGTGCGCAGAGGCGGAATTTGTGTTTTTGCCGGGACGATGCCCGAGGGCAGACTCCTGGATTGTGTTATCCGAATCATCAAATCCTGTGCGTCTCGCGGGGCAAGAATCGTGCTGGACACTTCGGGGTCGCCTCTTAGAAAAATCGTAGATACAGGCGCTGTCTGGCTGATTAAGCCCAACGTCGAGGAATTATGCGAGCTCTCAGGCCGCAAGATCAAAGACGAACCTGCGAGTTTGGCTGCCGCGGCGAGCAGGCTCCTCGATAGAGTTGAAATGATCCTGATCAGCCGGGGCGCCAAAGGAGGCCTGCTCGTGACTAAGCAGGGCATCTGGCAGGCCCGCTGCGTTGGCCGGGGAAGAGTCCTGTCAACCGTCGGGTGCGGCGATTATCTCTTGGCCGGATTTTTGAAGAGCTTCACCGAAAACCGCGACCCCTCCAGATCGCTAAAAACGGCCATAAAGGTCGCCACCGCAAAGGCCTGGGGCCGGACGGAAGAAAACGAAGGAGCGTCTCAGACGCTGCGAGAAATCAAGGTGGCGGTAAAACGAATTTAGAGAGGGGAAGGTCAGATCAAGAGAGAGATTACTGTTGCAATCGGGCTGGTCCTGGCCAACTGCTGGGCGGCTCCGTGCTGCATACCACCCGCTATCCGAACAGAATCGCTCGCAAAAGCCATGTGCAAAGCGGCGAGTCCGGGTCGCGCTGAAGCAACCGGCCGGTTTGGCAGGGACTGAGGTTGTAATGAAAATCGGCGTTTTGGGGTTGATTTTCGATGTTTTTGAGCTGATTATCGAGCCAATCACTTTTTTTGATGAAAAAGAAGTTGATTAGTTGTTGAGAATCGTATATATTTCCGGGTTTGAATGACTGCTCTGTCGCACGGGGTAGCGTGGTTAGTGGGGTCGGCAGTATCACGGCGTGGCCGACTCAAGCCTCCGACAGGGCCAACTCGGGCCGAGACAAGACGGTCTCCGTGACAACGGGTTTGAGATTTATTATTTTCGATTTATGATTTACTATTGTGGAACGCTCGGAGGATTAGGATGAGCGCCCGGCACCTTGTCTTCCAAATCGTAAATCATAAATCCTTGACGGATTACCCGGTGGTGTAATTGGCAACACATGGGCTTTTGGTGCCCATATTCCAGGTTCGAGTCCTGGCCGGGTAGTACAATGAATAGACTGAGACTAAGATGGCTTTATGACTGAGACAGTAGCGATAATCCTGGCGGCAGGCGTCAGTAAGAGGATGAATACCCAACTGGCGAAGGTCCTGCACGAAGTGTGCGGCAGGCCCATGCTGGCCTACGTGCTCGACGCCTGTCGTGAAGTCGGCATCAAGAGAATCTATGTGGTGGTTGGTTTCTCCGCCGAGCAGGTCAAAGAGCAATTCGGCGGGGCCGACGATATTGTCTGGGTTGAACAGACCGAGCAGTCGGGAACGGCCCACGCCGTTTCATGCTGCAAAGAACATCTCAAGGATTTTAAGGGCCAGACGCTCATTCTCTGCGGCGACGGCCCCATGATTCGAGCCCAAACGCTGAAAGTGCTGATTGAAAAGCACCGGTCAGCTCAGTCAGCCGCAACGTTGGCGACCGCGGTCCTCGACGACCCGTCCGGGTACGGGCGGATCATCCGCGACGCCTACGGCAACATGCAGGGGATTGTCGAGGACAGCGACTGCACCCCCGAGCAGTTGGCCATCAAGGAAATCAACCCGAGCAATTATCTATTCAACAACAAGATTCTTTTCGAGGCGATAGAGCAGGTCAAGCCCGACAACGTCAAGAAGGAGTACTATCTTACGGATGCCCTCTCCGGCATCATCGCCACGGGTCACAAGGTGGTCGCCATTACGGCGGTTTCGCCCGATGAGGCGATCGGCATCAACAGCAGGGCGCAGCTCAGTGCGGCCAGCAAAATCATGCAGCAGAGAATTCAGCGGCGGTTGATGGACAACGGCGTGACCATCGTTGATCCCGGCACCACCTGGATCGATGCGAGGGCACAAATCGGACAGGACACCGTCATTGAGCCCTTCACATACGTTCACGGCGAAGTCAAAATCGGCCAGGGCTGCCGGGTCGGCCCGTTCGCCCATTTGAGGCACGGGACCGTCTTGAAAAACGACGTCGTGCTGGGCGTCTATACGGAAGTGAAGAACTCCACGCTGGCCGACGGCGTCCGGGCGAGGCACCACAGCTATATCGGCGACGCAACCATCGGGCGGAACGTCAATATAGGGGCCGGCTCGATCACCGCAAACTTCGACGGCGAAAAAGTGAACAGGACCATCATTGGGGACAACTGCTACATCGGTTCCGGTACCGTGCTGATAGCACCGCTTGCGTTGAAAGACGGCTCGAACATCAGTGCCGGAATGGTCGTTTCACAGGGAAGCATTAACGAATTGGGCGGGAAGGCCAAAACAGATGTTTCTAAATGACAACTTGAAGGTATTTTCCGGCAGCAGCAATCCGGCGCTGGCCAGTGCCGTGTGTAACTACCTCGGGATCCCCGTGGGCGGCGCCAAGATAGACCGGTTTCCCGACGGCGAAAAAGTGATCCGGGTCGAGGATGACGTTCGCGGCAGGGACTGCTTTGTCGTGCAGTCCACGTGCGAGCCGGTCGATGAGCACCTTGTCGAGCTTCTGATCTACCTGGATTGTCTGCGGAGGGCCAGCGCCCGGCGTATTACCGCAGTCATTCCTTACTTCGGCTATGCGCGGCAGGACAGAAAGGACGAGGGACGGGTCCCCATCACGGCCAAGCTGGTGGCGAACATCATTACCACCGCCGGGGCCGACAGGGTTCTTGCCATCGATCTGCACGCGCACCAGCTCCAGGGCTTCTTCGACATTCCCGTGGACCATCTGGCCGGCGAGCTGGTGTTGAGCAAATATTTCCGGGACATGAAAATCGAAAGGCTGACGGTCATCTCGCCCGACGTGGGCAACATGAAGATGGCCTCCCGGTACGCCTCGAGCCTCGGCGGAGAGCTGGCCATCGTGCACAAGAAACGCCTCAGCGGCAGCAAGGTGAACGCCCAGGAGGTCATCGGGGAGGTGCGGGGCAGAAATATTCTGATGTGCGATGATATCATCGCGACCGCCGGGACGGTCTGCAGCGCCGCCGCCCTTGTCAAGAAGCGCGGAGCTGAGAAAATCTACGTCGGCGCCACTCATGGTGTTCTGGCCGCCCAGGCGGTGGGTCGGTTGAATGAGGCGCCGATCGATCAGGTGGTGGTTACCGATACGATCCCGCTGAATGAAAGGTCAAAAGGGATCAGCAGGATCCAGGTCTTGAGCGTGGCGGCCATGTTGGGCGAAGCGGTCAAGAGAATTCACAGAAACGAATCCGTTAGTAACTTGTTTAACAATATTTGATCGGGATGCACGATATGGCAAAGACGTTGGTTTTGAAAGCGGAAGTCCGAGAGCACACGGGGCGCAAGGGTGTTCGAAGAATGCGTCGAGAAGGGAAAATGCCTGCTGTTGTGTACGGCCACAAGGAGGAGCCGGTTGCCGTCGCACTGGATGCCCACGACTTCGTCGAAGGGCTCCACCACGGACATCGGCTCATGGACGTCCAGATCGGCAAGAAGAAGCAGACGATCATTGTCAAAGAGCTGCAGTACGACCACTTAGGCAAGAACGTCATTCATGCGGATCTGATGCGGGTTGACGTGACCGAATCGGTCAAGGTCTCCGTGCCGATCGAAATCAAGGGCACCGCTGCGGGCACGCACGAGGGCGGTATTATCGATGAGCACGTAGATCACCTGGAGGTTGAATGCAGGGTTGCAGACATTCCGGAAACGATCCCCGTCTGGATCAAGGACGTTCACGTGGGCGACGCCGTGCACGCGGGTGACATCGAGCTTCCGAGCGGTGTGAAGCTGCTCGGCTCTCGCGAGATGCTCGTGGTGACGTGTCATACGGTTGCCGCCGCCAAGACCATCGAGCAGCTCGAAGAGGAAGCCCCTGCGGCTCCGGAAGTTATCGGCAAGGAAGAGGAATCTGAGAAAGCAGAAGCTCCGGAAGGATAGCGGATGGAGCCGGGCGCGCGCAGAGTATGGGCGATATGAGAATGATCGTCGGGCTCGGCAATCCGGGCGACGAGTACAGAAATACGCGGCACAATATGGGATTCAAGGTCATCGATGCGCTGGCGGCCGCGCTGGACATAGACGCAGGACAGAGGAAGTTCGGCGCCCGATTCGGGTCGGGCGAGTTTGCAGGTAAGAAGTTAATATTGTTGAAGCCCTGGCGGTTTATGAACCGCAGCGGCCAGGCCGTGGCGACGGCTGCCGGTTTCTACAAGCTCGACGTCGCCAACCTGCTCGTGGTCACCGATGACATGGACCTGGAGCCGGGCCGGATTCGCGTCAGGGCCGAAGGCTCCGGCGGCGGGCACAACGGGCTGGCGGATATTATCGAGAAGCTGGGCACGAACGAGTTTGCCCGCTGTCGAATCGGCATCGGCCGAAGCGGCCAACAGGATGCCGTGGATTTTGTCCTCGATGAGCCGGCCCAAGCCGACAAGGCGCTGCTGGCCGAGGCCGTCGAAAGGGCCAGGGATGCAGTGGTTTGCTGGATCGAGCATGGTATCGATAAAGCAATGAATGTGTTTAATCGTTCTGGTGAATAACCGTTGTACGTTGAGTGTGTGGCGCTGAGCCAAAAGCCGAAGACGTAGATTAGCGGGAGGTAATTAGCTTGGAAACTGTGGCGAAGAAAAACTTGTATGAAGGAATGTTTCTTGTCGATTCAGCCGAGGCGGGCATGGATTGGGACGGCGTGATGGCGTCGATCACGAAAATACTCGATAAGGCCAAGGCCGAGATTGTATCGATCAGGAAGTGGGACGACAGGCGGCTGGCCTACGATATTCGACGTGTATCCAGGGGCACGTATATCCTGACCTATTTCAGAGTAGAGGGGGCAAAAGTCCAGGAAATCGAAAAAGCCGTCCAGCTTTCGGAGAAGATCATGCGGGTCCTGATTCTCAACGCTGAGAACGTGTCGGCCGAGGACATCGCGAAGGAAACACCGGCCACCAGAGCGGAGACGGAAGGCTCGCATGAGGGCCGGGAGCCGGATCGAGAGGTTCGGGACGACCGGCCGGACAAGCCGCAGGATGATCCGGCGGCCGAAACGCAAGAGGACGGTCTGGGCGAGCCGCAGGATGATCCGGCGGCCGAAGCGCAAGAGGACGGCCTGGGCGAGCAGAACGAAGAAGAAACGGACGATGCGCAGGAATCACATCCCAGGACTATGGCGGATGATTAGCACGGAAAGAGTTTGAATATGGCTAATTTCAACAAAGTTTTGCTGATAGGCAATCTCACCCGCGACCCGCAGTTGTCTTATACGCCGAACCAGACGGCCGTGGTGGATTTTGGGCTGGCGATGAACCGCCGCTGGACGGGCCAGGACGGGAGCCAGCGACAGGAAACCTGTTTTGTGGACTGCCGGGCGTTTGGCCGGCAGGCGGAGAACATAAACAAGTACCTGACCAAAGGCCGGCCGGTTTTTGTCGAGGGACGATTGACCTACGATGCATGGACGGCCCAGGACGGAACGAAACGCAGCAAGCACAGGGTGACGGTTGAGAACTTCCAGTTTCTCTCCGGCGCCGGTGCGGGTGGGCCGGATCAGTCCGTCCCGGAGGCAGGCGCCGATGCCGAGCCGAGAGGCCAGGCGGGTGACGACGACATACCGTTTTAGAGCAGGCAGTGAGTCGTAGGCCGATGCGAACGGCTTTGCCGTCGGGCCGACGACGATTGAACGAAATTGTATGAGGTAAAAGATGCCAAGAAGACCGAACAACATCAACAGAAAGAAACCGGGTTTTGTGGGAACTCGCGAACAGACTCAATGCCGCTTTTGCAGGAGGGGCATAGAATACGTGGATTACAAAGACATCGGGACTCTGCAGAAGCTCCTGACCAATCGAGGCAAAATATATTCACGCAAGCGCAGCGGAAACTGCGCCGGCTGTCAAAGAAAAGCCAGGCGGGCCATCAAGCGCGCCAGGTATATGGCATTGCTTCCGTTCACGGCGTGATGAATGTTGGCCCGGGACTTGATCCAAGAGATACGAGGTATGAGATGAAGGTTTTGCTTTGTGAAGATATTCAAAGACTCGGCTGGCTCGGCGACGTCGTCGAGGTCACCGAGGGATACGCGCGGAATTATCTGCTGCCGCAGGGCCTGGCCAAAGCCGCGACCGAAGCGGGCATCAGGGCCATTGCCGAGGAAAAGGCCAGGCGCGCCGAGCTGCGCAAGCTTGAGGGCAAGAGGTGCCAGGAAGCGGCCAAGACGGTCGAAGGAGCCGAGGCCGTGATCGCCGCCAAAGCCAATGAGCAGGGGCATCTGTTCGGCTCGGTGACCGCGCACCAGATCGCCGGGAATCTCCGCTCGCAGGGATTCGAGGTGACCGACGAAATCGTGCATTTGTCCGAGCATATCAAGCAGGTCGGGACCCACACCGTGACGCTGGAATTCGGCGAAGGCGTGACGGCCGCCGTCAGCGTCGTTGTTGTGGCCGAACAGGACAGCGCACCGGAAGCGGACAAGTCTTAGAAACTGTAGCGCAGCCCGAAGTAGAGGTTCGTATTGTCGTGAAACTGGCCGAAGAAGGTGTTCGGATAGTCCCCGAAGAATATGTTCCCGCCGGCCTCGACCGCCAGGTTGTCACTGGCTTTGTAGTTGACGTTCGGACGCATGTAAACGTCTTTGTCTGAAGGCGAGTAGTACGTGAACAGCGAGCACCGCAGATTCTGATTCATCATCAGCTTCGTCAGCCGCAGGCTCGTCAGATACCTGTCCCTGTCGCGTGCGGGCCCCGATGGCAGGTTTCTCCTGTAGGCGCCAAAGTCCAGCATGTATTCGACATAGTACTGAAGGCCCATTGTGAAATCTCTGCCGATTTCCTGGGTATAGCCAGCGAGATACCGCATTTCCGAGTTGTTGACCAAAGGGTCTTCTCCGCTTTGGTCGTCGGCTGATTCGTAATATCCGGCTTCAAGATTCCCGATCCCTTTGGCGACGGTCCCGCGAAGGCTGGCGCCATAGACGTTCAAATCGGGGAAGATCGCCTGGGTCATCGCGGTGTTTTGCCCGCCGGGGCTTTTCCAGTAGCCCTGATAGCCATAAAGGGCCATCTCGTAGTTATCGATGTTCTTGTAGATTCGGGCTGCAATCTCGGAATCTCCAAACCAGTCGTTTGGCTTGTCGGTGTGGACGATGGCGTCCTGCCCGACCGTCCGGCCAAGATTCGCGTTCCAGTATGAGATGCGCCGCCCGCTGATAAAGCGGTCGGGATCAAACTGGGGCGTGAACGCGATATCCAGATTCGCCCAGTCGCCAAACAGGCTGATCTTGGCGGCGTCGGACGGGGCTTTGAGGTATTCGGTGTCCCGGCCGATAAAGAACGATTGCCAGTCTTTGGGAAACAGGTCGTTGATAAAGATCAGGTCCCCCGTCCCCCAGGTCAGAATCTGCCTTCCGACTTTCACGTCCATATAGTCCGTCGGCCGGGCAAAGATGTTGGCCTCGCGCAAATCGAAATCGCCTCGTTCCTCGACGAGATCGCCGAAAAAATCGCCTTTGAATTTCAGGTCGCCCCAATCCAGGTACGAGGACAAGTCAAGCTGAAGCCGATTCTCCATGATCGACATATCTTTTTCGTATTTGTCGTTTTGCAGCCGGTACCCCCCCCTGATTTCATAGAACCCGTGCGTCTCAATCGGAAGTCTGGAAAGAAGCGAGTTGTTGACATCGGCGTTTTCATCCGAAGTCGTTGCCACCGC
>DATKWR010000957.1:0-3413 GCA_035529475.1 Sedimentisphaerales bacterium
AGGAAGCGGTTGGGTGTCCGGGGAGAATTAGTATGGCGAAAGACATGGTTTGTAAAGAAAGTACGAGGGTGGCAGGCGAGGTCTTTGAATAACTGATTTCACGGATTTTGAAATGTGAAGGGGTAAATTGCCCGTCCAAAACTTATAAGGAAATAAGCATGGCGTATCCGGATTGCGCCGGATTCAAGAAGTAAACCTGGGAAATGTCGAATTATGGTGTCCTTTCGGTAAGCCTGAAAAATCTGAACATTTCCGGAAATTTTTAGAGAGGAACGTTCGCAGAGCAAGTCTCACGCTGAGGGGTGCCGACATGTCAGGCGTTGCCTGTTGTCTGGCATGAGATGAGCTTCTGTTTGTAGTTCCACGGCATCCAGTCGGCAGGACAGCAAGCTATGGCTTCGGCGTGTTTTTGCAGTTGTGTAAGATAATCGAAGGGGTTGACGTCGTTTAGCTCACAGGTGTGAATCAGACTCATGAACAAGTCTCCCACGTGGGCCCCGTTTTGGCTTTTGTAGAAGTAGGAGTTCTTACGGTGAAGGATCGCCTTCTTGAGAGCTCTCTCGCATACATTATTATCCAGTGGGGCTCCCGGCTGTCGAAGGAACAATGTCAGCTCTTGCCAGTGCCTGAGCATATAGCCAATCGCCTCGCCAAGGCTGCTGTTGGGCTCGACCTTCCTTTGTTCGATCTGCTCGTCGAGCCAAATCTTGAGGTCAGTCATCTTCGGGCCGCTTTGGGTCTGATGCCAGTGCAGCCGCTGCTCATCGGAAAAGCCCTGATTTTTAGCCTCGGCATCATTTTTATAGACATCCTTGAGGACTTCCAGGACATAGAGGCACTCATCGGGGAAGTTCGCTGCCACCTCGACAAAACGCCGGCGTCCATGTGTAAGGCAGTTGGCCACGATGGCCTGTAGTTCGTCAGGCATGTTGCGGGACAATGCATCGCACATCTGGATAGGCTTGTCCAGCTCTGTTGCACGCTGCTTCAGCAGGTTGGCCAGATTCTCTCCGGCATGGCGGTGTCCGGTGAGGAACAACGCAATCCGACGACCATCGAGGACCGAGACGATGCCCGAGGTGAATACGCCTGTCCGCTCCGAAGCAGGCGAAGGTTCGCGATCAACAGATTTCTCGTGCCGGTTACAAAGAGCAAGGACCTTCATCGTAGTGTCGTCATTGTGCAGCACCCGCCCCTGGGCTGCCTGATGAATCATCTCCTCGAATACCGGTTCAATTCTGCCGGCACTGTCTTCCACAATTTCCCACTGCGTGGCCGCCGGCAGAGGAATCCCCAGGCTGCCCTGGAGCTTTTCGAGGCGATTGAACGGAAGCCCACTACCATATTTCAGCAGCGCAATCATGCTCGCCGATTCAGCGTCGTACTTGTCCGATCCCACATGTGCCGGCGCCTGCGCCGTGAATATCTCGCCGCACAAGTGACATCGCAGCTTCTGTAATTCATACACCACGGCCCCGAGAGGCGCCTGACCCCGGATCCGGACCAGGCGTCCAGGTTCGGCCGTCTCATACACCGTGCCCTTCTGACAGCTCGGACAGCTATCCCCGGGCTTGAGCGACGCGTGCTGCACATGGACCTTCTCGGCGCCAACGTAATCCTCAGCCCCGTTGCGACCATGTCCTTTGGCCTTCTGTGGTGCCTCTGCTTGTTTGCCTTGGGCCGCATTATCATCAGACTTACTTTCCTTATGGACCTCATCCAGAATCTTCTCCATCACCTTGCGAGTCGTTTCAGTACTTACCCCAAAGAGCAACTGTTTGAGCCGCTGAATCGAAACCCGCTTTTTCTCCAACTCGTGCGTCAGAAAAATCAGTGTCTCCATTGCCGCGTGAAGTTTGCCGTATTCATCTTCGTTGAGGGTGGCGGTCTTGGCATGCTCCACAATCGCCTCCAGTTCGCTCCTGTCAAGCTCGATCCGCTCAGTACCGCCTTGTCCGGTTGACCTACCTTGCGTCCAGTCTGACTTGCTGATATGTCTTCTGATTCTTCGCAGATTGCCCATCGCCAACCACACCGCACATTTCATAACCGCAATGAGAACCGATATTCATATTATCGGGCAAAGGCATGGTTTTGCTTCAGATATCAGCGACGGATTAAAAGGCTTAAGAGCAAGCTTCTTTTGCTTATTGTACAACATCCACCCTACGCCATGGCCGAACCCCTTTGGCTGCCTCCGGATTACCGCCGGACAGCAAGACTGTAAGCTGATGGGCTTCCAAGGCCTCGGTCACCGCCGAGACACTGTGCGGCCACCACGGGAACCGACCCTTCGACAGCCGCTTCTGGCACAACCAGAAGCCCTGGCCATCATAGACCAGGATCTTGATTGCCTTGCGGCTCTTATTGCAGAATACAAAGAGGCATCCGCTAAACGGATCGCTTCGAAGCACCTCACGGCAAACACAAGCCAGGCCATCGATTCCCTTGCGAAAATCGGCAGGCTCGACAGCCACCCGAATCCGCATTTGAGGCGTGACCTGGATCATGCTTGGCAGCCCCGGAACACGCCGGCTACAGAGGCAAGGTCTGAGAGGCCGGCACCCTTTATATGCATCCGCACCGTAGAGCCATTGCCATCGGCCCATTCGATTGTACATTCCATAAAACCAGGCGTCATCGCGACGGGCAGAAGGTCGATAAAGTTGGACTCGGATTTTGCAGGGATCACTTGCTCGCAGGCCACCTCATTGAAGTGCTTTTTGAGTGAGTAGTACCCCAAACCCAGTGCACTGGCGGTCTTGCTGAGCCCATGCTCCCGGGCCATGACTGCAGCCTGACGCCAGAGTTCTTTGGGCAATCGGGCTCGCTTACGGTGCCGGCTGCGCCATTGATCGAACTGGCGACGTGCTGTTGACAGGGCAGGGGGAAGGTTTGCTGGCTGTTTCGTGTTCATCAGTCGTTCTCCAAAAAACTGGTTCCTGCCGGCCTGCTCGACGAGCCCTTACATAGGCCGCCTATCAAACAGGATTTGCCGGCAACAACTGACGATACCAGCGAAAATGAATCATTTCATGCAGCCTTGCCGAAAAGACACGAATTATGTTATCTCCGATTCGCAAAGCGCTCAAGAAATTTCATCCGGAAGGCATACCATGGCCGGGCACGGCATTATATAATGCTTTGAGCAAAACCAATATCTTTCAAAGCCATTATGAATTAATCAGCCGAGACATTCTGCACTATTGCTCAGAGGGTCGTGTCTTGGATATTGGGACGGGACCCGGATGGCTTTTGAAAAAGCTGTACGAGGCATCCCCGAAATTTCAAATAACCGGCCTGGATATTTCGGCCTCGATGGTTGCCAAAGCACGAGAGAACATCAAACAAGCCGGGCTTGGCGACGTCATTAACATCGAGCAGGGGCAAGCCGCCAGCATGCCGTTTGCCGA
>DATKWR010000958.1:0-4851 GCA_035529475.1 Sedimentisphaerales bacterium
CGATTATGCCCTGTACGGTGCTCTCGACGATGTGCGTCTCTATGATCAGGCGCTGAGCATGAGACAGATCTTTGATGTCCTGACCCAAGGTTCCTCTCTGATCGCTCACTGGCGTCTGGATGACGGTTTGGCGAATCCGGCGAGCCGGATCGCCACAGACGATGTGGGGATTCATCACGGCGTTCTGGAGGATTATGCCGCACCCACCTGGGTGCTCGGCAAGCTGGGGGGCGCCCTTGCCTTTGACGGGATCAGTAACAATGTGGATTGTGGTTCCACCGAGCTGCTGGATATGACGGGGGCCATGACTTTGATGACCTGGATGAACAAGACAGACGCCACCTCCAGTTCCTACAGTCACATCATCGGTAAGAACAGGACCGGCGGCGCCAACGGGGACAGTTACTACCTCAAAACCATGCAGGATCACAGCCTGGCCTTTGGAGTGACTCCGGCCGACAATTTCGAGATCAGGCAGGTCCGGGGTTCGCAAGCAGTTCCGCTTAACGAGTGGCATCACCTCGCGGCGGTATTCGTGCCCGGAGAACGTATGACCATCTATCTGGACGGCCAGGTCTATTACGAAGTTACTGACTCGATTCCATCAAGTACCAGGATCGTCTCTGAAACGCCGTTTACGATGGGGCAAATCGATATGACAGGAGATGGCTATGCCCTCATGGGATTGCTCGACGACATACGCGTGTACCGGATTGCGATGAGCCAGCGTGAAATCAATGGATTTGTACGGAATAGTCTGATCGGAAACGAATGACGTTTCTCCCGGGCCATAATAGCCCCTTTTGATTTGTATATCCGGCCGCTCCGGCCTTATCACGGCAGGAAGCAGGAGGACTGAAATGAAGCTTCGCAGTTGTAACAGCAGGAGAATCTTCTCGAGAAAGGAAAGCCCGCCGCAGGAAACTCGGCGAGGCCAGGATAAATACCCAATTTTTTCTGTAAAATCTTTTTCAATCTTGTGTTTTCTCACAAATTGCTATATAATTTATCCAGCCCCGGATGGGTGCCATACCAGCAATCAGCAGTGTTTGGTTATCTGCCGGAGAGGTGAAAGTGGTTTGGCAGCTTCCGCGTTGCGGCTAAATATTTTCTGAGGGTTCTTTTTTGATGGAGGTGATCATGTCGATTGTTAAATTCAAGAGTTTATTTCTTCGCGTTGTATTGGTCGGCGGCCTTTGTATGGCCGTGACTGGGAGCGTGGTCGCCGCGGTGGTGACGACCAGCTTTCAAAATGGAATGAATGGTTACACAGGCACGTTCGAACGCACGATCAGCGAAAGAAACGACCATAATGTAAACGGCAGTGATGTCGTGAACGATTTCCTTGATGGCTACCAAAAGGATACATCGCCCGACGAGCAGAGGCTGATACGGTTCGATAATATCATCGGCAGCGATCCGGGTCAGATCCCAGCCGGGGCGACCATTCTTAGCGCCAGATTGGTTGTGACCACGAGCCTGGTGGGAAATGCCGCAACGGCAGGTCCCTATGGCGTCGCAGGCATAATCCAGCCGTTCGACTCAACGACCATGTACTATGATTACGTCTCGGCAACTGAGATGGTTGGCCGGGGCCCCTGGTGGGAGGACGGCTCGGCAACACGACCCGTGGGCTGCTTTGGCCCCCAGGATCCGGGAGTCACGGACAGCACAAACGTGACATCGGTCGTTCAATCCTGGGTGGACGGCATGGAGAATAATGGTCTTGCTATTCAGGCTGGCCTGTCTAACCAGATTACCCAGGTCGCCAATACCACCGATGGTTGGTCGATTCGCACCATAGGCTATCCCTTCCCCGACACGCGGCCCAAGCTGATGGTTTCTTATACGACCAGCCCGGTTGTGAAGCGAACTTTTCAGGAAGGAGAAGATGGTTATGCCGGCACGACCATGGCCATTGTGCGCAGTGGCACGAATGCCTTAATTACAGACACGCCAGATGAAATTACCGAAGATGCATCAACACTCAACCAGACATTTCTCGACGGAGTCCTGTTCACTGACTTGACCGGCATGACCAGCTCTCCCGACGATCTGGCTCTTTTGAAATTCGCCAACGTATTCGGCACAGAGCCGAATCAAGTCCCGATGGACGTGCCCGTGGCTAAGGCGTGGGTCGTCATAACTACCGGGGATACTCATAATAGTGCTATTTCCGCTGGTTCCTATGCAGCGTATCCGGTGCTGCGGTCCTGGGATATTACATCCCTGCATTCGTCCTTTGGGGCGATCAACGGATTGCAGGTCAGTGATGGAGACACCGGCCCGGTCCTCGATTCCCTGACCGGTTTCACCCGCGGAGCCGAAGCTTGGTTTGACGTGACCAGCTATCTGGAAGCTGTGCGCACCGGGGCGACCGACAACGGTATCGCCATTCAGGCCAACGGCACCAGCGATGGCTGGCAGATCAACGCCAACGGTTCGACCACTCCGGATGCCCGTCCTCGGTTGGTTGTCTATTCGGGCGACCTTAGTCTCTAAGGATCGCCGGGCCACTGATTGATAGGAATAGTGCCTGTAAAACGGGGTACATGCTATACCGTATGGGCCGTAGTATTCGTCCGTGCGGATGATACTCCGGTAAGCACGACAGGTGGTACTGTCTTGGCACGGAGTTCAAGTGGAAAATTCTCGGTCGCTTTTGTGTGAGGTTCCTGGCAATAAACGCATCGTGGCGTAGCCACGAGAACACTTGGCACATGACGGCGAGAGGGTGCAGGGCGGGGGTCGCTCGGATCGACAGCCGCACGAGAATGGCCCCCGCCAGGAGGCTCGTCGCGTCAGACGCGCAGCATCTATCAAGCAGCCCGCCTGTATGGTAATCAGCATGTAAAACAGCCACGGGTGAGGAAGAGAAATCGGCAAGTAAAATAGGCACACCGTAGCAAACTCCGTAAGTTATTGCTCCTTATGCAGGTATAGGAGACCCGTAACTTATGGAGACAAAGGATGCTGACGGCGGAAGATTACGGAAGAATTCGAACCGCTAAACGGGACGGAATGAGTATTCGGGCTATTTGCCGAACTTACCATCATTCCCATCACACGGTCGGAACCGCCCTGAACAACCCCCAACCGCGGCAGTACACCCGCACCAAGCCGACGGCTGCACCGGTGCTGGGCCCGTTTATGCCCATCATCGAGCAGATATTGCTCGAGGACGGCTCTGAGCCGGCCGAGGTCCAGGTCGATAAATACCAGACGGTTCGTTTTGAAACCAACCGCTACAGTGTTCCACGCCGCTGGGCGTTTGTGAAGGGCGGAGCGAAAGTGTAGCGCCTGGCGGGGCGGTGTAAAACTGTGACACTTCCATGGGATTTCTGTGAGAATGCGTGGTTTTTGGCGGCTGTGTAGGCCGTCAAGAGCAGCGGATTTTCAGCAGAAAGGAAAGGAAGTGTACAGAGATATGGAGCAATGGACCGAGATTCGTCAGCGCGTACTTAGAGAAGGGGTCAGCAAACGACAGATCATGCGTGAGACCGGGATGCACTGGGAGACGCTCAGGAAGATCCTCGAGCATTCCAGCCCACCGGAACCCAAGCGAAGCAAACGGCCGGAGAAGCCCAGAATCGGCCCCTACCTCGATCGCATCCGGCAGATTCTTGAGCAGGACAAATGCATCCACAAAAAACAACGCCACACGGCCAAGCGCATATGGGAGGTTCTCCAGGAAGAGGGATTCACGGGCGGCTATACCATCGTCAAGGATGCGGTCCGTCAGATCAAGCGGACGATGAAAGAGGTGTATATGCCGCTGATCCACCGACCGGGGGAAGCCCAGGTGGATTTTGGTCATGCGTTGGTCAAGATGTCCGGGGTCCTGCGGAAGATTTGCTTCTTCGTGATGACGTTGCCGTATTCGGATGCCTTCTTCATTCGAGCCTATGAGCGGGAATGTACCGAGACGTTCTGGGATGGCCATGTCCGGGCCTTTGAATTCTTCGGTGGCGTGCCTCGCCGCATCACCTATGACAACAGCAAGATCGCCATATCGAAAATCATAGGTCCTCGTCTTAGGGAGCTGACCCAAGGTTTTTTGCAGCTCGTCAGTCACTATTTGTTTGACTACCATTTCTGCCTGGTTCAGCGAGCGAATGAGAAGGGAGTGGTTGAAGGCACGGTCAAATACAGCCGCCTGAACTTCCTGGTCCCTGTACCACAAGTCAGAGATTTTGGCGAACTGAATGCCTTATTGCTTCAGCAGTGCAGGGATGATCTGCAACGCCGCGTTCGCGGCCAGGTCCAGAGCAAGGACAAGTTGCTCCTGGAAGAGCAACTGTCCTTTTTGCCCCTACCGTTCTGCCCGTTTGAGGCTTGCCGAACTCAGCCCGGCCGGGTCAACACGGAGTTGCTGGTTCGCTTTGACAACAACGACTACTCGGTCCCTATGGAATATGCCCACCAGGAGGTAGTGGTCAAGGGCGATTCAACTCGGGTGCGAATCTGTCGATTCCACGAGGTTATTGCCGAGCATCCGCGGTGCTGGGGGCGGGAGCAGCAGATCTTCAATCCTCTGCATTATTTGCCTTTATTGGAGCGAAAGCCGCATTCTCTGGCCTTTGCCCGACCGTTTGAACACTTGGCTTTGCCTGGATGTTTTGAGGTCTTGCAGCGTCGCATGGAGTGGGAACTGGATCATGGTCGCCGTGAATATATCCAGGTGTTGCGTCTTCTGGAGAGTTATAGCGTGCACCAGTTGACCTCTGCGGTTCAGGAGGCCTTGCGTCGCCGCGTGCACACCAGAGACGGTGTGGCGCAGTTCCTGACGGGTTGTCTACCCTGGCGTCAGACCACCTTCACGCTGGACCGTAGTGAACACCTGCGTTTGGT
>DATKWR010000959.1:0-10200 GCA_035529475.1 Sedimentisphaerales bacterium
GGATCCACAAAAACCTACCATATCCCTGACGTCAATGGGGTCAGCCCTGAACCCGAAAAGCCCGATCCTAATGGACCGGTCGGCCTGGTCGCAAAGGCTCTTGCCGCGGGCATCACGGTGTTTCCAACAGCCGCCGTTCCACGATATGACGTTCTGTACGACCGCCACAATCTCGATGCGATTATCGACGGCATAACCGACAATGCCTACAACGGCCACAAAGCGTACTATTCGCGCGCAGATTATGCACGGGAGCAGGACTGGTATCAGTTGAATTTTTCCGAGCCCGTTGAGTTTGAGACCCTCACGTTCTGGGAGGGCGACGTCATTTGGAACGGAATCAACACCTACTACAAAGATGATGATCCCGAAGGCGGCTTCTTCGAGGACCTTACCGTGGAGGTGATTCGAGACGGAGAGTCCGTAGTGCCAGACAATCTGAAGAGTTCGCCTGAGCTTGACCGTTTCAAAATGTACCAGAAGATCACGTTCACGTTTGCGCCGACCGTAGGGGACGCTATACGTATTAGAGGCACTCCGGGAGGCACTCTGGGCTACACGACAATTATGGAACTTGAGGCGGGAGGTAGTCTTGACCCAAACCTCCATATCACGAGCGTTGTGCCTCGAAATTGGCTTGACTTGGCGGGACAGAGCCGGTAAGATAGCTGAGGATGTAGACGTGCCGCTGGCAAGCGGTCGGAACAAGGAGAGTCTTATGCACAAGGCAAAGGGGTTCACACTAATAGAACTCCTTGTGGTAATAGCAATTATCGCACTTCTGATGGCGATACTGATGCCGGCGCTGCAGCGCGTGAAGCAGCAGGCCGGAAAAACGGCCTGCCAGTCAAACCTTAAACAAATGGGCCTCGTCGTGTCCATGTACACAGAGGACTTCAACGGTAAGTTCCACGAGGAATCTCCAGCCGGGCCGCGATACAGTTGGGTCTTCGCCATGCGACCTTACTATAGCCGTGAGCCGAAGATCCGCAATTGCCCTTTGGTGCATCATTTCTACAGCGACACGGGTGGTCGGGGCGGCCCATTCGTCGGCTGGGGCGTCTACGGAGAAGACGGCTATGCCACTCCGGGCTGGGCGGTCAAGGGTGACTACGGCAGCTATGGGTGGAACTGGTGGCTCTGCGATGAAGACCGTGAGCAGAAACATTGGCGCAATATCAACACCATCCCAGGCAACCGCTACGAGATACCGGTCTTTGTGGATGCCCAATGGGTGGACGCCTTGCCCAGGCCTACGGACCAGCCACCGAATGGGTATTTTACGCTCATAGACCGGAGCATGGGGTCGTTCTGTATCGATCGGCACAACGGTTTTGTTAATGGGGTTTTCGCGGACTTCTCAGTCCGGCCCATAGGATTGAAGGAGCTTTGGGAGCTGCGGTGGTATCGCGGCTGGCCGGAGGACCGACGTAAGGCTCGTACACCCGTATGGCCCGAGTGGATGAAAAACTGCAAGGACTACGCACCCAACTGAGGAACTCGTTGGAACAAGACGTCCGGCTTAAAGAGTTGGTGTCCTGGCATGTAGCCAGGACATAGTCAGGCTAAACCTTTTTATGAAAAGGAGGAGTATCATGTGTAAGAAACTGATTTACCTGGTTTCTGTTGTTTTGGTGCTGGCTCTGATGTCCGGTTCGCCCTGCACCGCCGCCACGTTGCTGCTCTACGATTTTGGTGACGGCAGCGGCACAACTGTGACCGACCTGAGCGGCAACGGCAACCACGGCACGCTGGTCGGATTTACCAATACTGCTGCGGGGGGCGGCGTGTTTGACAGCAGCGAGGGCTGGGTCACTGGCGGGGGCCTGTGTTTCATAGATAACAGTGTCCGCAGCTATGTCGAAACCCCGCTCAATCTCAGTGCGTTGCCCGGTGATTTTACGCTTGAGTTCATGGCGAACTATGCCGGATCCTCGGGCTGGACGCCGATGTTCGGCTCGAATGCCTCTGGGTGTTGCGCTGCGGCGATATTTTTTGGAATCAATAGCAACCTGACAAATGCTGAAGTTCGCCTCCAGGATTCCGGGGGGCCTGTCGGTCTCCATCCATGGTCGAGCCCGCCTGATCTGACGGTGCATCACCTCGCCTTGGTATATGACGCAGCGACCAAGAGTGTCGAGGTGTTTGCTGATGGCACGTCGATTGGTACGGCGACCAGGTCGGCAGCAAATATGGCCGGCGCGACGACGCAGTTCCGCATCGGCAACACCGGCTGGTCCTCCGGCGAGCAGTGGGATGGAATCCTCTTCGGCATCGCGATCTCGGATGTGAAGCTGAACCCGGACAGCTACGCCCTTCTGACAGCTCCAGTGCTGCCGACGGCCTCGGACCCGAACCCGGCTGATGGGGCGACTGACGTGCCCAGGGATGTAACTCTTAGCTGGAGTCCGGGAGATTTTGCCAACAAACACGATGTGTACTTCGGCACTAATTTTGACGATGTCACCGGTGGCATTGGTGGCGTCCGGCAAACTGCCAGCAACTACACGCCGCCCCAGCGCCTTGACTTCGAAACGACTTACTACTGGCGCGTCGATGAGGTCAATGCACCCCCGAGTTCGGCTGTACACAAAGGCGACGTCTGGAGTTTCACAACTGAGCCTGTGGCCTACCCAATTGCCGGTGCGAGCATAACCGCCACGGCCTCCAGCAACGACTCGGGCAAGGAGCCTGAGAACACGGTGAACGGATCGGGGCTGGATGCAAGCGGCCTGTTGCACGGCAATGCGGGTAACACGATGTGGCTGAGCAGTCGAACCGCAACCCAGCCGACCTGGATCGAATTTGAGTTCGACAGGGTCTATAAGCTCCATGAAATGTGGGTATGGAACTCAAACGAGACTCTGGAGCTGGCTATTGGCTTCGGAATTAAGGAAGCAACCATCGCGTATTCGGTCAACGGGTCCGACTGGACCGCATTGGGTACCCCTCACGAGTTTGTCCGGGCGCCGGGGCTGGTGGATTATGCCCATAACACCACGGTCGATTTTGGTGGTGCAGCAGCGAAGTACGTCAGGCTCACGGCCAACAGCAACTGGGGAGGTTTGGTCAGCCAATACGGCCTTAGCGAGATCCGCTTCTTTTACATACCCGTCAGGGCCAGAGAACCCCTGCCGGAGTCCGGGGCTGCCGATGTGGATCCGGGTGTGACCCTCGCCTGGCGAGCGGGCAGAGAGGCCGCCACGCACAATGTGTACGTCAGCGACAACGAGCAGGCCGTGATAGACGGCAGCGCGCCGGCAGCAATGCTGACCGACGCAAGCTATAGCTCGGCCTTCGATTTAGGGATGAGTTACTACTGGCGGGTAGATGAGGTCAACGATGCCGAGACGCCCACAACCTGGCAAGGTGATGTCTGGGACTTTACGACACAGGAGTTCATTGTTGTGGATGATTTCGAGTCGTACAACGACATTCCTGACGGCGAAGAGGGCAGCAATCTCGTATATGTGGCTTGGGTGGATGGCTTCGGCAATCCGTCTGCGAACGGATCGACTATAGGATACGTTTCCGGGACTTCTCTCGAGAGGGACAACGTTCATGGTGGCAAGCAGTCCGTTCCACTGTTCTACAGCAACACCGGCGGCGCCACGTTCTCCGAGGCCGTGCGCACATTTACCGCTCCGCAGGATTGGACTAGGCATGGCATTTCGACTTTGGGGCTGTGGTTCCGGGGCGCTGCGGGCAACACCGGGCAGTTGTACGTGAAGATCAACGGCACAAAGGTGACCTTCAACGGTGATGCAGGCGCACTGCTCAGGGGCCTGTGGACTTTGTGGAAGATCGATCTGGCCGGCGTGGGTGTGAACCTGCAAAGTGTCGCGACACTGAGTATCGGTATCGATGGTGCGGCCGCCGCCGGAGTCGTGTACATAGACGATGTCGCGCTCTACCGCGAAGCGCCGCAAGGACCGCAAGATCCCGGGACAGAGAACCTGGTTGCGTATTACGCCATGGAGAACAACGCCCAGGATGGTTCCGGCACCGGCAATAACGGCGTTCTGGTTGGCGGCGCCCAGTTCGCGCAGGATGCGTATAGAGGCACTGTCTTGAGCGTCGATGGCGTTGATGACGTTATGGAAGTGCCGCACTCTGCCAGTATCGGGTTCAACGATGCCACAAACCTGACCGTGACGCTGTGGTTGCAGCCCGCACAGCTTCCCAGAGCAAGCTGGACCAGCATCATTGCCAAGAACCGAGACGTCAGTGCCGGCGATGCATACGGCATTTGGATCAGCACTTCGAACGACTGGCACTTCCGTGTCGGCAGCACATCAGGCAACGCGAATCTGCCGGCGGCGCCTGACGCTACGGAAGGGTGGCATTTTGTGGCCATGGCACATGATGCCGATGCCACTACTTTGAGAGGTTATCTGGATGGCCGGATGATCTATGAAAACACCAGCTCCAACCCGGCTCCGTTGACAGCCGTGAGTCCTTTGTGGATCGGCGGGGCACAAGGTATGACCGAGTACTATCCCGGTCTGCTCGACGAGGTGCGGATTTATAACAGGGTTCTGTCTGACGCTGAGATGAGTTTCGTTGGTGCTCAGTAGTCAATATCAACGATGCCATGTGTGTCGTAACGTCTTGGCCTCCATGCTCTTCGACCGGGTGATCGAACGGAACCCGGTCGAAGAGCTCAAAGTCAAATACTAAAATCCCTGTTGCTACAAGAAAGAAGAGGGCCATTGTTATGCACGAGCGAAAAGGCTTCACGCTCATAGAACTCCTGGTTGTTATCGCAGTGATCGCCGTGCTAATGGCCATTCTGATGCCCGCCCTTAGGGCCGCCAAGGAATTGGCGCGCGGTTCGAATTGCCTGGCCAACCAGCGGTCTTTGGTGCTGGCCTATACGATGTATGCCGACGATAACGAGAGCCGCATCGTCCGGGGCCATGTAAATCAAAGTGATCTGAACAGCCCGATGTGGGTCTTGCCCCCTATAGATGCGGCCGGCAACTACATCAGCGGGACTCCGCTGCTTGAGGACCGCATTCGCGGCATCCAACGGGGCGCTTTGTATCCCTACATACGCAATCACAAGATGTACCACTGCCCCGGCGATAACCGGTATCAGACGGGGGCCCCCGAGCACCAGCGGATGTATCGCAGCTACATCATTCCCGATGTCCTGTCGGCTGCTCGGAAAGGATTCCACTCGTGGACGGAGGCTCGTCACAAGCACTTCCCTAAGAAGCTGGAAGAGATCACGCACACCAGTCTGAAGTACGTCTTTGTCGAGAGCGAATTCCGAAACCCCAACTTCAACTACGATCACGGCGGCTGGAGCTTTGCTCCCTGGATCGACAATCGGTGGACAGATGAGCTGGCCACTTTCCATACCAAGTCGGCCACTTTCGGCTTCGCCGATGGCCATGCTGAGAAACATAAGTGGGTTCATGCCGAGACATGGAGGATCTTTAAGGAGGATCTACCCATAGACATGCTCCTGCCGGCCGCAGGCACAAACCAGGACTGGCGATGGTGCTGGGAGCGCTTCCCGTATCTGGATGAATCGGAGAAACCTCGCTGAATCGCCTGCCGACGCCGCAGCCCTCGCTTCGCAACTCTCCTCAGAAAGAGACAAGACATCCTGGATATCCAAAAAGCCAACAGCTTGAGACCGTTGCCGGCCCTTCGTTTTTAGAACCGTTGATTGAAAACTGTTTTGGCACTTTTTTCTATGGAAATAGCCCTATCCAGCTAATAATCGACATTTATTGGGACTCGATTCAGGCAAAATCTGGCGAAAAAGGAGCCATTTTAGCGGTGCCGTATCACTGTTTTACAGCCTCCCTTTGAGGGAGTTTTGCCTGCCACACGCTACTGTTTTCTTGCCATCTGTGTCGAGTCCAATATACTTGTCTATGATGGCCACATGAAATGATAAAAGGATCGTTGGCCCTACCGATCACAAGGAGGTTGTTATGGAGTGTAGTTGCAGTGACATTGCCCGCATGATAGATCATTCGCTCTTGCGGCCCGAACTGACGCAGGAAGATATCCGCAAGGGATGCGAAGTGGCCAGGAAGTACAATGTAGCCAGTGTCTGCTGCGCCCCGGCTGATGTGGCGATGGTCAAGAAGCTGCTGCACGGGTCGGATGTGAAGACGACGACCGTGATCGGCTTCCCGCACGGCTACAACAAGACACAGACCAAGGTCTTCGAGGCCGAGCAAGCCATCCAGGACGGCGCCGTTGAGTTGGACATGGTTCTGAATATCAGCAGGCTTCTAAGCGGCGACCATAATTACGTCAAGAGCGATATTCAGGCGGTTGTCGAGGTCGCCCATCGAAGCGGCGTCCTGGTTAAAGTCATCCTTGAGAACTACTACCTCACCGATGAGCAGAAGAAGATGGCTTGCAGACTCTGTGAAGAGGCGGGAGCCGACTTTGTTAAGACGTCCACGGGTTTTGCCGGCGGCGGCGCGACGCTGGAGGATCTGCGACTTATGCGCCAGAACGTATCCGAGAAGGTGCAGGTAAAGGCTGCGGGGGGTGTGCGGGACCTGGAAATGGCCCTGAAAGTCAGAGAAGTCGGCTGTACGCGATTTGGCGCCACCCGGACTGAGGCTATTATGGAGCAGTGCTACCGGAGGAGTGGTCAAGAGTGAACCCAGGGATTTGCGCTTCGAGGAAGTATCTCATAATTACGGGAACGCCGTCAGAATTGCTGTAGGAGTATGCCATGAAGAGCCAACATTATCCGACGCTGTTCAGCCCGATCCGAATCGGCGAAATGACGGTGCCCAACCGGGTGGTGATGGTGCCGACGGACATCAGCTCTGCCAATGCGGATGGCTCGGTCAATCAGCGAGTTGTGACGTATCACGAAGAAATCGCAAAAGGGGGGTGTGGATTCATCATTGTAGGAGCTACCACGCCCGACAAAGCAACGGGCAGACCAACGGTGACGTGCCTTGCCGCGGATGAGGACCCTTTGATTCCAGGTCTTGCCAATCTTGCCGAGGCGATGCATCGTCACGGAGCCAGATGCGCCGTCCAGATTCAGCATCCGGGTCGCCAGGCGGCCTGGCCTCGCAAGAACCTGATGTCGGCCAGCGACCACGTGCTGGATGTTCCGGGTTCGGCCGGGCATGAGGTCATCTATGCCGAGAGTATTGCCCAGGGCAAATCCATCCGCGCCATGACCGTCGAGGAGATATACGACCTGATCGAGAAGTTCGGCGAAGCGGCCTGGAGGATCCAGCAGGCGGGTTTCGATTCGGTGGAGCTTCATGGCGCCCATGGCTACCTGATTGCCCAGTTCATGAGCCCGTTTGTGAACAAACGGAACGATCGTTTCGGCGGCAGCTTCATGGGCAGAATGCGTTTCACAATGGAGATCGTCACACGAATTCAACTGAAGTGCGGCAAGGACTTCCCCATCGGCATCCGATATTCGGGGGATGAGTGGATAGAGGGAGGCCGGACGCTTGACGAGACGGTCGAGGTTGCCAAGCTGATGGAAGGGATGGGCCTGGCCTACGTTGACATCAGTGCCGGGATATTCGAGTCGCCAGGAACCGTGATGGATCCGATGTACTACCCGGAGGGGTGGAATACATACACGGCCGAGGAGGTCAAAAAGCATGTCAAGATACCCGTCATCACAAGTCATTCCCTCCGGAATCCGGACTACTGCGAGAAGATACTGGCTGAGGGAAAGACAGATATGGTCGGCATGTGCCGCCAGTTGATTGCGGATCCTTACTGGGCGAACAAGGCCCGTGCAGGCAAGAAACAGGAGATTCGGCGATGCATCTCATGTCTCGTCGGCTGCTGGCAGGAATCGCTGATGATCAAGCGTGATATGCGCTGCGCGATCAATCCGGCCATCGGCGACGAGCGATTCATCCATCTTACGCCGGCCAAAGAAACGTGCACGGTGGCGGTCGTGGGCGGAGGACCAGCCGGGATGGAGACGGCCAGGATAGCGACTCTCCGCGGCCACAAGGTTACTCTCTTCGAGAAGAGCGGGGAGCTGGGCGGGGCCATGCTATACTGCTGCACCGTGCCGGGCAAGGGCAAGATGCGATGGCATGCGGACTGGCTCAGACAGCAAATCGAGAAGCTTGGCGTCGAGGTGAAGCTCGGTCTTGACCCGAAAGTCAAAGACCTCGAGAGCTTCGATGCTATTCTGCTCGCGACCGGAGGACGCGTTGTCAGGCCCGATATTCCGGGGATCGACCTGCCCTTTGTGACAACGTTTGAGGATGTGCTGCGGTGCAAGAGCACGAAGTGCGAATACTATCCGAAAGGCAAGGCCAAAGCCGTCGAGTGCGGACAGAATGTTCTGATATGGGGCGATCATTTCGGAGCGGTGGACGCCGCCGAGATGCTTGGAGTCGCAGGCAAGAAGGTCACGATCGTCACCGAAAACCAAAGCTTTGCCGAATGGATGGAGCCCTGCCATCGGGATGTGATGATGAAGCGCTTCGCCTGTAGCAACGGCGAGGGGCTCAAGAGCAAGACGTACAAACATCCCGTCACGATCATCTCGAATTCCTCGGTGCTTGAGATGGGCAAAGACGGCGCAGTCGTTATCGTCGGCAATACGTTTGAACGCAGCGAGGTCAAGGCCGACACGATTGTCCTCGCCAGGGTCGTGCCTAATGAGGGCATCTATGACAAGCTACTCGAGGCCGGCCTTGTCGCAGTCAAAATCGGCGACTCGAAGCAGGTCAGAAACGTCCGCGGCGCGGTGATGGATGGCGCGAATGTGGCCCTCGCCATCGAAAAGGGCGCGACTCTCAACGCCAATATGGAGCTAATCTCGAATCTGCCAAGCGGCATTGAACTGTCGTGACCTCCATGGGCGGATTCGGCTGCTCGGAGCTCTATGAAAAGAAACAGAACTGAATATGTCTGAGGAGTCAAAGACATGGAGAAAACCAAGGTTGGCGTCATAGGAACTGGCTTCATCGGACCGGCCCATATCGAGGCTCTGAGGCGACTGGGCAGGGTCGAGGTGGCGGCCCTGGCGGAGTGCTCCGAGGAGATCGCCGCCTCGAAGGCGGAGCAGTTGGGCATCGGTCGTCACTACGGCCACTACAGGGAGCTTCTTGCGGACAAGCAGATTGAGTCCGTTCATATCTGCTCACCGAACTACCTGCACTACGAAATGGCCAAAGCGGCCCTGGAAAACGGAAAACACGTGATATGCGAAAAGCCTCTCGCCGTTAGCGTGGCTGAGGCGCAGGAGCTCGTCGAACTGGCCGCCGAGATGGGGCTTGTCAACGCCGTCAACTTCAATATCCGCTACTATCCACTGATGCGGCAGCTTCGATTGATGGTCGAAAAGGGCGATCTGGGCAAAGTCCTCGCCGTGCAGGGTTCGTATTTGCAGGACTGGCTCTTCTACGCAACGGACTACAATTGGCGGCTTGAACCCGATCAATCCGGCCAATCCAGGGCCATTGCCGATATCGGTTCTCACTGGATGGATCTGATTGAGTCCGTAACGGGCCTGC
Source organism: Sedimentisphaerales bacterium (assembly GCA_035529475.1). Lineage (GTDB taxonomy): Bacteria > Planctomycetota > Phycisphaerae > Sedimentisphaerales > Anaerobacaceae. The sequence continues at coordinate 9,498 of DATKWR010000959.1, forward strand.
GCATTAAGGAAGTCTGTGCGGATTTTGCAACGTTCCACAAGGTCCGCAAGAAACCGCTCAAGCCGGTCGAGACCTACGCCGGCAAGGTCCTCAAGCCGGAAGACTACCAGGATGTCCCCATCAACACAGAGGATTATGCGACAGTGCTCCTGCGCTTTGAGAACGATGCGCGGGGCGTGATGACGGTCAACCAGGTCGCCGCGGGTAGAAAGAATCGGCTTTATTTCGAGATCGATGGTTCGAAGCAGGCGGTGGCGTGGGAGTCCGAGACGCCGAATCAAATCTGGATAGGCAAGAGAGAGGGTAACAACGAGATTAAGATGCGGGATCCATCCCTTGTGTATCCGGAGTGCACGAGCCTGATTGACTATCCGGGCGGCCACAACGAAGGGTTCCCCGACACATTCAAGCAGCTTTTCAAAGAGGTGTACGCACATATCGCCGGCGGCATCGCCGGCCCTCCGTCATATCCGACCTTCAAGGACGGGCTTCGCGAGATGGTCCTGTGCGAGTCAATTATGGAAAGCAACGGCAAACAGGCATGGGTCAAAGTCAAGTAGGAGAGTTGACTAAGATGATTAATATCGGTTTTGTAAGTGCGATCCTGGCGGATCAGTCTTGTGAACAGGTTGTGTCTTTTGCGGCCAAGGCAGGATACTCGTGTGTAGAGATGATGTGCTGGCCCGTCGGCAAGGCCGAGAGG
>DATKWR010000960.1:0-6511 GCA_035529475.1 Sedimentisphaerales bacterium
TCCCACATCGCGCTGATGGACAAGGGCAGAATCATCCTGCACGGCGCCGTCGAAGAGATTCAGCGGGACGTCTTCGGCTCGCGAAGGATTTGCGTGGCCGTGCTGGACAATCGTGATGAGGCGGTCCGGCTGATCGGCGAATTCCCGAACGCCAAAATCGAGCAGGTCCGCGACAACCAGATCACGGTTCAGATGGCGGCGGGCGAAGCGGAATTAGCCGCTCTGAACGCGCACCTCGTCACAAAGGGCGTCAAGGTCTTCAGCTTCAGCGAGCAAAAGACGGACCTCGAAGATGTGTTCATGAGAATCTCGGGCGGCCAGGTGCAGGAATTTTCGACGGGGCAAGCACAGTGATATTGAATAACCCGCTCATCCGACGTTACCGTTACAGCCTGATGCGTCCCCGGCAGCTCTGGGTCTATGTCACCATCTACATCACGCTGATCGGCCTGCTGTTGTTTCTTAACTACGCCGCCTATAAGCACCCGGGAATACAGTATATCTCCGTGGATTTCTACGGGAGCGTCTGCTATCAGCTTGTGATTTTGCAGGTGCTGCTCTTGTGCCTGTTGGGGGCCTACAATTCGGGTTCCGCCATCCGGGACGAGGTCACCGGCAAATCGTACGATTTCTTCCGGATGCTTCCTATTTCGGCCGCGAAGAAAGCCGTGGGCATTTTGGTGGGCAAGAACCTCGTCGTGCTTCTATTTGCGGCGATTAACTTTCTGCTGCTGGCCATCTTCGCCCGGCTTGGGCAAGTGAACGCTTCGCTCCTGCAGCAGACGGTTTTTGCCTTAATTTCGCTCGCTCTTCTTGCCAATTCGGTCGCACTGCTGGCCTCCATCAATCCGACGAGCCAGAGAAAAAAGGGCGGCGTGGCCACTTTAATTGTTCTGATTCTCTTCGTGGGTCCATTCTTGATCCGGGCTCTGGCGGCCGCGTGGCGCCTCAAGGAGCTTGGGGACATCAAGGCCAGGTTCTATACTGTCGAGCTTCCGGCCATTGTCCTTGTGGGCCTGGTCGCCCTGTATTTCAGCGTCTGGAGCATCATCGGCATATTGCGAAAATTCACGCGGGAGGATGAGCCGCTGTTCAGCCGGACCGGCGCCTACTTGTTCATGGTCGGCTATGAGGTTGTCCTTCTCGGATTGTTCTATACGCACTTGGGCCGGGCGGGAGTGATCGCAAGCTGGGTCAACTATTGCTATTGGGTGATTTCCCTGGTGCCTGCTTTGGCGGTGCCGATTGGTTCCATCCGCAGTTTTGAGAAGTACCTCGAGCACTGCGGGCTGATGAAGGCTCAATCGGCGGAGAACAAGAGCATGATGCCGCGAATGCTTCTGTACTCAAACCTGTCCCTCGATTTGGGGCTGTTTGTCATCTGGGCGGTATGTTCGGCGGCAACGACGCTGATCGCCGGCCTGGAGCTATGGCCTCACCTGTACTTGATTCTGGTCGTGTTCTCTTTTTATCTGTTTCTCGTTCTGCTGCTGGAGCTCTACGTGGTATGCACTCCAATCTCGAACAAGATCGGCCTGCTGTTGGCCTTTGTTGCTCTCTTGTACGTTACGTTGCCCGTGATTTTGCACGCGATTCTGGATAGCGAGGCGCTTTATCTGTACAGCCCGGTTGGATTTTTGTTTGGAATGTTCCGCAAGCCCAATGCGGGCCTGGCCGTCCCGCACACCGTCTGGCTGATGAATCTGCTGTTGTGCGCGGCCTCCATCGCAGTGATATGGAAGCGCCACGTGCATATTCTCAAGACCCGCCGGGCCATGTGAACGTCACGCAGGCGTGAATTTAGCGATTGAGTCGCGGTGAGTTTGGGTTATTTGCCTAGGCTTTTTTGGACAACTTGCTTCAACGCCGGCAAATCATTCTTGCAGGTTTCCCAGACAATCATTGTCATCTTTCATAGACGGTTTCGGCCTGTTGAAGGATATCATCTTTGATGTATTTGCTCAAAGCCTGAGGCGTTACCATATCGACCTCAAGCCCCAGCATTTCGGACAAAGCTCGGCGAATCCGGACGTACTTGAAAAAACCCACGTGTGCGTCCTGCGTAAAATCGATCAGGACGTCGACATCGCTGCTTTCTTTTGCCTCGCCACTGACGTATGAGCCAAAGATGGCCAGCCATTTTATATCACTGACGTAGGCGCAATCTTTCACGCCCTTTAGCAGTTTATCCTTTATTTCTTGCTTGTTCATAGTAATTCACTGTAAAGTCAACGCTTATTCGTGTCAAACTAAATCAGTGTAAATACTTTTCCTCATCTGCGCTCGCCAATTCGCGTTCTTCACCAACACCGAGCCACACATCGACAATCCTCCTTGTGAATTTTGTCATTGGGTTGTAATCTGTTCCGTCATGGACGAGATCCGGCGGAAATTGGAGTTGATCGACAGGCAATTGGCGGGGCGCAGCGTTCACGAGCGTCTTGTCACCACCTGCCCTCTTGTATTTGCCGCCGTGGGTCTTGTCACAGGCATTCTGGTCCAAAGCTCTCTTGCCTTGCCTGTCACAATTTGGCTTATCCTGCTTTGCCTGTGTGCGGTTGCGGCGGTGTTCGTTTTTGTTGCTGCGAAGCCTTCGCCCGCCCATCCGTACGTCACGGCGTACCTGGCGATGGGCTGCTTCGTCTGTCTCGGTGCGGTTCGACTGACAGGCTATCGCCGGCCCGAGCCAAACGACATTTGCAACTGTGTTGGCGATGAGCGCAAGCTGGCCACGATTCGCGGAAGTCTTGTCACGGATCCTTACGTCAGCCGGTATCCCGACTGGAAATTCGCAAGATTCAAACCGACCGACCCGACCAGCAGCTTCTACATGAACCTCGGCGAGGTCAAGGCGATTGGCGGCTGGATGAAGACAGCCGGCGTGGTCCGCGTGCAGGTGGATGAGCCGGTCCTGGACCTGAAGGCAGGCGATGCGATTCAGGCGTATTGCTGGCTGGAACGTTTCGGACCGCCCACGAACCCGGGCCAGTTCGACACCGCCGCCTACCTGGCCAGGCGGAACATTTTCGTGGGGGCATCCGTCAAATCGCGGGATGGCATCGAAGTGCTTCAAGGCCCCCCTGCCAGCAGCCTCACGATGCTCAGGGGCCGGCTGAGGCAACTTGCCGCCGAGGCCCTGGTGGGCGATGTGCCTGAACAGGACACCAGCCGGGGTTTGCTGGAGGCGCTGCTTCTGGGCGAGAGACGCCGGATCGACAGCGACACCTATCGAGCCTTCCGCAAAACGGGCCTGCTGCACTTTATCAGCCTGTCCGGCTTGCACCTGGGCATTCTGGTTGGGATCATCTGGTGGCTCTGCAGGACGGCGGGCCTCTTGAAGCCCGCAAGGGCGATTGTCTGCGCGATGGCGATCTGCGTTTTCCTGCTGATTGTGCCCCCCAGGGCCCCGACCATAAGGGCGGCGATTATCGCCTGGGTATTTTGCGCATCCATCCTGGCCCGGCGGCACGCGAACCCGGTCAACACGCTGGCGCTGGCCGCGATCATTCTGCTGCTTATCCGCCCGACGGAACTGTTCGAGGCGGGCTGGCAGCTCTCGTTTGTCTCGGTGCTTGCGATCATACTCTTTGCAGACCGAATCGAATCTTTCATGCGCGACGACGTTATTAAGCGTTTGCGGAAGGAGTCTGCTGCAAGGCAGAAGCTCCCGTATGGCCTGCCCCACACGGTTGGCCTTTACGCGTTGAAACTCCTGGCCGTCGGCCTTGCAGCCTGGCTGGGTTCCGCGGGCGTTCTGCTCTACCATTTCTATACCATCACGCCGTTGGCGAGTCTCTGGACGGTGCTGGTTTTTCCTTTCGTCGGCGCCATTCTCGCTTTGGGATTTCTGAAGATGCTGTTATTCCTCCTGTTGCCGACGTTGAGCATTGTCCTGGGTACGGCGGTGACGTTTCTGTCGGATGCTTTTATCGGGCTGGTGAAGCTCATCGCCCACCTGGACATCTCCGACGTCCTGGTCGGCCGGGTGCCTCTGGCAGCCATCGTTTTCTATTACGGCGCGATAGCCTTTATCGCCTTTGCATCTTTCCGCCGGCCTTTGACAAGGAAGGTCCTCTGCACCTCGATGCTCCTGGCTATGGTCGTTTATCTGGGGGCTGTGAAATGGCAGCGGACCTGGCGGGACGAGCTGGTCCTGACGTGCCTCGACGTCGGGCATGGCCAGGCCATCCTCGCCCAGCTCCCGGGAAAGGCGAACGTCCTGTTTGACGCAGGCTCGCTGTACAAGAGCGATGTCGGATCGCGAATTGTCGCACCGTTTCTCGATTACTCGGGAATCGGCAAGATCGACGTCGTCATCATCAGCCACAACGACACCGACCATATCAACGGGATTCCCGAAGTTGTCGAGCACTGCGAAGTCGGCGCTGTTCTTGCAGACGAGGCCTTCTTCGACAAGACGGACGTGTGGGGGACCGCTCGGTTTCTCGGCGATTGCCTCAGCGAACAGGGGCTTGAAATAAAGCACATTGGAAAGGAGCTGGACTTTCGTGGCGGCGCCGCGGTGAAAGTGCTATGGCCCGGCGAGAGAATCGACAACGGCACTGAGCTAAGTGACAACGACCGGTCGCTGGTTTCGCTCGTTGAATTCGCAGGTGCGAAAATCCTTCTATGCTCCGATATCGAGGATATCGGGCAGCGAGAGCTGCTTCGGCTGCATCCCGACTTGAAGGCCAACTTCGTCGTCATTCCTCATCACGGCTCGGCCAAAACGCGGGGCGACGAGTTTTCGGGCAAGCTCGACGCGGACGTCCTGATATGCAGTTGCGACCTGAGCCAGTACGAAAGAATGGTGGACGTCGCTGCTCAATCGTCCGGCTCGGCCGGATTCTTCTACACGGCCAGACACGGGGCCATTCGCATGTGTGTGAGAGAAGACGGAACCACACAAACGAGCGTTTTTACAGAGTGATTCAGACTTAACCCCTCACGTGCACCACGATTTCGACCCGGCGGTTCTTGGCTTTACCGCTGGCCGATGAATTTGAGGCGATGGGCCGGCTTTCTCCGCAGCCCACAGCGCGAACCTTGTCCTCGGGAATTCCGCGCTGGATGAGATACCGGGCCACCGTCAGCGAGCGCTGGGCCGAGAGTTCCCAGTTGTCTTTCCACTTTGATTTCTTGATCGGATCCGTATCGGTATGGCCCACGACGTCAACCTGCTTTCCGCTGTACTTCTCTCGCAAGACGGACCGGATGTGGTCAAGCTCAGCGATGGTGGCCGACTTGAGGGTCTCTTTTCCCGAGTCAAACAAAATCGCGTTCGGCAGTGTGATGGTGATTGTTCCCGCGGCCGGGTCAAAGGCGACGTCGTAGCCCTCGCCGAAACCGGAGGCCTCAGCCGGCGTCTTGCGCTGCTGCTCGATCTGTCTTTGCAGCTCATCGATCGTCTGCTGGCCCTGCGTGACCTGGTTGGCCAGCATGCCCTTTTCCGACCTCTCGCGCTCGAGCAGGCCTTTTAGATTCTCATGCTCCTCCGACAGGGCCTGATACCGCTTCTCCCAGTTCGTGCAGCCGGACAAGAGGACAAACGAGACAAGAGACGTGAACAAGGCCATGGTTTTCTTGTTGGCTATCCGCATTTGATATCTCCTTACAATGCCCAAATATGAATCCCTTTCTTCTCTACCGATAGAAGATAAAACCGATCCGGTTCAGAATCAAGTCGTGAAGAATGATAACAACAAATACTCCTAAAGACAAGAAAGGGCCATAGGGAATTTGCCGAATTTTTTTAAAAAACATTTGGCTGCCGGCCCACGCCAGCCCGAAAAACGGCGCGACGAAAAACGCGATCACGACGGAAAACGCCCCGATGACGGACCCCGCGGCCCCCATCAGGTGCACGTCGCCGAGTCCCATGGCCTCTTTTCCGAAGGCCAGAGTGCCGAGGATACGAATGGCCCAGACAATGCCGCAGCCGATGAAGTAGCCCCAGAGACTTCCCAGAAACCCTGCAACGACAGGACGTTGCGAAAAACTCTGCCAAAAGGTGCTCGCGGGACCGACGTTGGTGCTCAGCCAGAAAGCACCATATGCACAGAGTACAATCGGAAGCAGGAAGATGATCTCCCTGCACGCTTCGAGCCGATGGTTGAAGTGCTGGTCAACCGAGTCTTCGCCCTCTGTGGAGGGGCTGTTCTTGGCGGCGGTGTTCTGCTCTTCGCCGCGGTCGCCATGAACAGCCGCGTCGGATTCATAACTTCTTTTGAGCACGCCGGTTGCGAGCAATACCAGCGAGAACGCCATCCCGACGGCAGCTCCTGCCGCCAGAGCACCCGTCGCAGGCGAGGCCATCGGCAAGAGCGAATAGGCCTTGTTCAATGCCGGGTTGATAACGCAGCCGCCGACAGCCGAGCCGACCAGCCCCACAGCGGTGACCAGCCAGCAGATCGACAGCGGGATGATCCAGTGCTCCAGGTCGATGGCCGAGGCGGCGATGAAGGCCGCCAGCATGGTGATCTCAAGCAGATAGATCAGCCAGCCGCGATCC
>DATKWR010000961.1:0-3530 GCA_035529475.1 Sedimentisphaerales bacterium
CATGGACCAAAGTGACCACGTAAATTCATACCATATCGACAGGCGGCGTTTTCTTGTCTCGGTGGGAATCGGCGTCCTTGGTGCGGCTGCGGCTAATGCGCCGCTGTGCGTGTACGGCGCCGGCAGCAAATCGGCTCCTGCCGGTTGGACCACCCCGCCGGCGGAGTTCTCATTGTGCCCCTTCTGGTTCTGGAACGATGCGCTGAGCGAGCAGGAGATCGTGCGTCAGATTGAAGATTTCCAGGCTCATGGCGTGCAAGGATTCCTGATTCATCCTCGCGCGGGGCTGCCGCGCAGCATCGGCTGGATGAGTAAGGCCATGATTGACTTCATGCGGTTGGCCATCGAAGAAGCGGCCAAACGCCGCATGTGGGTCCTCCTTTACGACGAAGGGATGTATCCGAGCGGCTCATCCAGCGGGCAGGTTGTCGCCGAGAATCCCGCGTTCAGGACCCGGGGTCTTTTTGCCATTGACCTCGATGAGGCGGAACCGGGCACGGAGCAAGGCGGCATACGCATCGGTGCAAACGGCGAACCGTCTCTGGTCGAGGGGCAGAATCTCGTGGCGATTGTCAAGCGGCGGCAAAATGGGCACCGGGTCGCCGTGATCGACAGGGCAATACGCGATGGCTATTCGACCATTCGCGGCCTGCACTTCCTTGAGGACGACCCCCCGAGGCGGCCCGACCACAGGGAAGTCCGCGAGAACGCGCCGCCGGGGGCCGATATTCTCAATCCACAGGCCGTCGAGTGTTTTATCCGCCTGGTGTATCAGCGCTACTATGACGAGTTCAAAGACCATTTCGGCAAGACCGTTGCCGCGATATTCACCGATGAGCCTTCCATGCTTGCCAAAGGCGCCGAGCGAGGCGCCATGCCGGGTACAACCGGCATCCTCGAACACGTCAATCAATACCTCGGCTACGACTTCACCGAGCACCTGGCCGCGCTCTGGTACAAGGATGAGCCTGATGCGGACCGGTATCGTGCGGATTACGCCCGCGCGCTGGCGGCGCGGCTCGAGCAGACGTTTTACGCACAGATTCACCGCTGGTGCGTCTCGCATGGCGTCGCCCTGACCGGTCATCCGGCGGCTCCCGACGACATCGGGCATTTGAGGCATTTCGATATACCGGGCCAGGACATCGTCTGGCGCTACATCGAGCCGGGCAAACCCAGTGCCCTCGAAGGGGCACAGTCCACGCAGGCCAAGTGTGCCTCTTCGGCGATGATCCACCTGGGCCGCCGGCGCAACCTCAACGAATACTGCGGCGCCTTCGGGCATAACTTCACGTTCGACGAGATGAAGTGGCTAACCGGCTGGCTGATCGTGCGGGGCTGCAACATGCTGGTTCCTCATGCGTTCTATTATTCCGTCCGCGGGCCGCGGATCGACGAGCGCCCGCCCGACGTCGGCCCCAACAGCCCATGGTGGAGCGGGTATAAACCGTTCGCCGAGGCGTGCAGCCGCCTGTGCTGGCTGAACACCGACAGTAAGCACGTCTGCTCGCTGGCGATCCTTGGGCTCAACGATTACCTATCCTGGGAGGCGGCCAAGGTGTGCTTCCAGAACCAGCGTGACTTCAACTACCTCGAAGCGAGGCATCTCTGGGAGGATGCCCGCGTCGAGGCCGATGGTATTCATATCGCCGGGATGCACTACAAGGCGCTGATAGTACAATGCGAACCGCCCGCCAAGGCCAAAGAGGCGCTGGGCGTCCTCGAACGCGCGGGTCGCCTTATCCGTTGGGACAAGGCCGATGGTGACACGTCGCTGCTTACCAAGATCGGAAAGACAATACCCGCTGAGGTCGAGCTCTCGCCCGCGACGCACGATGTCCGACTGCGTCACGTCGTGAAGGAAGGGATCGATTACTACATCCTCTTTAACGAAGGCCGGCAGCACGTTGAATTCAAGCTCAAGACCTCAGTCGGGGGACAGCGTTTCATGCTCGATCCTGAAACGGGGAGCCAGAGTGACATCGACGTCGATGCAGCGATCAAGATGCAGCCGCACGAGTTGAAGGTGCTGAGAATCGTCGGTGCGTAGTATCGTCACGACCGCCAAGGACGCTGTCGGTTGAGCGTGCTCGATAGAATGTCCTTCGCGATAAGCGCGTTCTCTCTGATCTGGAAATCGAACATCCCCACGCAGGCAAAATCCGCGCCGTTCTCGAAGGCGTACTTGAAGCCCTCTCGCGGATGGATAGCGCCGGCGGCCAGGACCTTGAACGCGATCCACGCCGCCTCGACCGTTTTCATAAACTCGATGGTCTTCTCAGGCGAGATCTCCCAGATATTGTCATGGTCATAAGGGCTGCCGCTATCGACGTTGAATTCCACCCGCTGGTCCTTCGGCGTCGCGGACCAGTAGTTTCCATGATGCAGCGTCTTCATGTAGAAGTCGGGCTTGATCCCGGCTTTCTCGATGGCCATCGGCACCTCAACCGAATGGCCTCCGATTCCCGCAATCAAGCCGTTTGCTTTGATGAACTCGACCGCCTTGCCGAGCAGGTCGGCCCGGCCGGCCTTGACGAAGCTGTCGCCGACGCCGCCCTGCACGTACGCCCCGACGGCACCTTTGTCGATGGCCTGCTTTATGTTCGTCGTCAGGTCATTGGTCTTGGGGTGGACCTGGGCGATCCACTGCATCCGCCCGCCCCGCTCCTTCCAGTATCTGTTGAGATAGTCCGACGCCGACGTGATGATCGCGTTGATCCCGGTTTCCTCGCACAACTCGAGGGTCGCCATGATCCTCTCCTCAGTGGCGTAGGACCGGAACAGCTCCCGCAGGTACGGCAGGTCCCTGCTATGCGACCAGCCGGAGAACTGATTGCCGCCGATTATCAACCGGCTGATCTGCAATTTGCCTATCCTGCCTGTCGGAAGTGCTGAATTAGAGCTATCTTTCGCCATTTTCCTTCATCCTCTCAACAAATCGGTGCTGCGACTGTGCGCCCAAAAGTCGATGACTGGCTTCGCATCTCACAATGATAACCAAAATCGACGTTGCTTTCCACATTTCTTATTAACCGCTGATTGCCTGCTGCCCTGATTACCCGCATCCGTCCTGTCTCCTATATTCTGTATTCTGCTGGAATTTCCCCCCCATTTTTGAGCCAAAATTGCGGATTCTGTAAATTCTTTTCATTTTTTTAGATTCAGCCAAGATTTCTATCAACATTTTGCCCTTTTCAATCGCCTTCCTTAATAGAAGTGGCTCCTGTAGGCGCTAATGGCTACGCCCTTGTGCTGAATGGGAGGTAGACGTAAGATGCTTTAACGTTCGGGATTTGAGGTCATTGTGGCGACATAGGGAATACGACACCAGAGATGCGCCTCAAGACTTATGAGGCAGGATAGCGTGGTCTAAGCGAGGCGCATTAAGCGAAGGAGAGCAAGTTTATACGAAAGCCGCGTAAACAGTGTTATGGATAAGCGAACCCATACCAGGATCATCATATTGGTTTTGCTCGCGACATTTACAGTTGCCGCAACAGTCTATTACAACGTCATTGCCATGCGCCAAG
>DATKWR010000962.1:0-2142 GCA_035529475.1 Sedimentisphaerales bacterium
GCAGGCATGGCTCGTTCAGGACAAGGATGGATCGGTTTGCACCACGTACGAGCTCATGCAGAAGAAAGCAAGCCGGGCAGAATTACAGGCGCAAATGACCCAGGGCAAAAAGTTGAGCGATGCGCTGAGGCTCTTCTGGAAACGTCAGGAACGATTGGAACTGCGAACCGTTGAAAACCTGCTACGGCGTCTGTCCGAGGCGATTGTCCCTATAGCATCGGTGCGTTTTCTGGCTTATGATGTACCACAGTATCGCGCAGGCTTGCGCATGCAGCTTGGGGACAATCCTATCCCGGCCGCCATAGGAGGCGTACACAACCCCTGGCCGGGATTATCTGACGAAGTCAGTGTCGCCTCTATCCTTATCTGCCTCGAGCCGTGGGCTGCGGCGCAGAGCGGCCGAATCATTGAACTTGCCGACTTCTCGCTGCCCGATTTCTTGGAAAAGGGCAACCAGTAAGAAAGGGAGGGTGGGGCCCTGTCCCACCATGCCGGTTCGGTGGGCCAAGGCCCACCCTACAGGGGGACACCTGTCATTCCTGCGAAAGCGACAGGCTGCTCACCAGCTCGGTGGCGAAGGTCCGCCACTGAGAGCGCCCGTTCCTGACGAAGTAAGCAAAGGACTCGTCATCGACCAACTGGCCCAAAGCCGTTTTGCGGTCGGCGGGGTTGGGCACATCCTCGATAATCTTCTTTCGCATGGTCTCCAGCTCGGCGAGAAATTCGCCGTGCTCTTCGGTGAAAATCTCTTCCAGCTTTCTTCGGATGTGTCCGGCATACGCGGGGCACTGGCCTTCGGTGCCGACGGCGATCTGCAAGCGGCCCCTCTTGACGACGGCGGGCACGAAAAAGTCGCAAAGCTCGGGCACATCGACGACGTTGCACAGAACTTCAAGCTCCTGGCAATCCTTGTAGATCTGTTTGTTGAGCTCGTGGCTGTTCGTCGCCGCTACGGCCAGCAGCGCCCCGGCAAGGTGATTCTTGGAATACTTGGACTTTATCAACTCGGCATCCGTGCCCTGACACAGAGCCATCAGCATATCGTCGATGCGTTCGGCGACCACCACCAGCCGGGCCCCCGCCGCCAGCAGCGGCTGGGCCTTCCGCAGAGCCACACCCCCGCCGCCAATCAATACTACGCGGCGACCGCCCAATTCGAGGAATAAAGGATATTTTGCCATAATATTATTATACCAAAGACGCACCGGCCTGGGCAAAAAAAAAGAAATAAAGAGTCCCCCCGCCGGGCGGCAACGATGCCGCCGCCCTGCCGTTCCGCCTTGAGGGGTATGGTTGAGCCTTCCCATTTCGCATCGTCGCTGGTATATTATGGCTTGACGGTGTGTATGACTGCTCCGAAACCAGTGTTTATGAACAAGAAAGGCCAACAAGATGAAAGCAGCGTTGATCGGCCTGCTTCAGTCGGGCAAGAGCACGATTCTGGCGAGCCTGTGCGGCAAAGCGATTCCCGCACTGGGTGCCGCGACGATTGAAGAAGCCATCGTGCCGGTCCCGGACGAGAGATTCGACCGGCTGGCCGCATACTGCAAGCCCAAGAAAACCACCCATGCAACCATCGACTGCCTCGATGTGCCGGGTTTCAACTTCGCCGACGACCACGGCCGGGCCGCCGCCAGGCGATTGATCAGCCAGATACGAACCGTGGATCTGCTGGTCCTGGTCATCAGGGCCTTCGAAAACCAGGCGGTACCCCCCTACCGCGATTCGGTGAACCCGGCCAGAGACCTGGCGGAGTTGCAAACGGAATTACTCCTGGCCGACCTGGAGCTCGTCACCACGCGCATCGAAAGACTCGAAAAGCAGATCCACAAACCCACCAAGACGCAAGCAAAGGACAACGCGGAATTGGCCCTGCAAAAGAAACTCCAGGAAGCCATCGAGGCGGAAAAGCCGATAAGCTCGGCCATCGAGAATGACGCCGAGCGAGAGATAATCAAGTCGCTGGCCTTTCTGACGCTCAAGCCTTACGTAGTGGCCGTCAACATCGGCGAGGGCAAGTCGGGCGAACAATTCGATTTCTCCGGCCGCCTGGACGGCTCCGTACCCGTCGTGGCCATGTGTGCCGAGCTCCAGTACGAGCTGGCGCAATTGGACGCCGCGAGCCGGGCCGAGTTCATGGCC
>DATKWR010000963.1:0-4952 GCA_035529475.1 Sedimentisphaerales bacterium
CATCGGAGGAATACCGCCCGTTGGAACATGTCTCTTGAGAATGGCCCTGATAAGCTGCCTCTCGCCGCCCTGTGGATATTTCGTCTTGACGGGTACGACGGTGATATCGTCGCGACCGGCACTATTCTTCAGCGCTTCGCTGACCGCCTCTATCGCCTGCGGCTTGTTGTCCTCTATAGCGATAAAGGCACGCGAGCAGCCCGACGCTCTTCGGGCGAGCTTGACCCCCGCGATAATCTGGCTTGTCCACTCAAGCATAATACGATAATCGCACGTGATGTAAGGTTCGCATTCGCAGCCGTTGACAATTAGCGTCTCTTTCGGCAGACGGGGATTAGGTTCGATCTTCACTCGCGTCGGGAAACCCGCGCCGCCCATCCCAACAATGCCGGCCTCACGGACGGCCTCACATATTTGCTCCGCTGCGTACTTTCCCGCGTCGAAATCGTTGGGCAGCGTAAAATGGGATCGTTTTGTGGGATTATTGGGCAGTGCTTCAATGACGACGGCCAGGCCCCGTCCTATGACAGGGTGCGATCGCAGTGCGATTTCCTTGACTTTGCCGTTAATGGGCGAGTGAACGGGCGCCGAAACGAACGCATCCCGGTCGCCGATTTTCTGCCCCGCCTGAACGGCATCGGCCTTTCTGATCAGCGGATTACAGACCGCGCCGAGATGCTGGCTCAGCATGACCGCGACTTCCGTAGCAGCCGGGCATAGCTGTATCGGGCTATCGCAGGTGATGTGCTTTTTCTCCGGCGGATGCACGCCGCCGGGAAATGAGAATCGACCCTTCACTTGAACGCTCATAGACTGCAAGCCGCAATTACCTATCTTGACACGATTTTCCGCTTATCACTCTTACGGCCAGTATGCAGCCAAGCGCCGACGCCAAGGCCAGCGCGAGGCTAATGGCCGTCTGAGCCGGCTCAGCCACACCGGCAAGAACTCTCTGAGAAGCTGCCAGGGCGGCGATGAAAACGACCAGCGGGAGCAGGAACGCTAAAGAGACCTTGACGGCAACCGAAGAGCCCGAGGTGTTGCCGATCTGCTCATACACCCTTTGGCACTCATGCTTCTGAACGCACGAACGACATGAATCCTGCTCGGTCATCGCACTCAGTACCCTAATGAAAAAAAGGTGTTTCTAACAAGAGCAGCCGGGATTGTCAAGTGAGACTTTCAAAAAATTGTGCTGCTGATTTTCGCAATGGAGAACCTGGAAAACGGCCCGGTAAGTCAGTTCAGACAATACATGTTCAACCACTGTTGTTAGATTCTGAATTGCAGCAGAAGACAACACCCCACGGCAGCCCTTTGCAGGCCGGCAGACGAAGCAGACAGCAGATACGCGGCGACTTCTCGGCGGGCCCCTTCGCCCTTGCTCACTGGTTCGGCGCCGCACGTCGCGCGCGCGACTGTCTCGCGGCCCCGACTTTGCATATCTTGCACCACCTCGCAAGGCCGTCCTTGCGGGAAGCATTCTTGTGAAACTCGCTCTCGTCTTTCCATTCTCCGCACTTGCGGCAGAGCTTTTGCCTTACCTGATCAACGATGCGGTGCTCGTCCTCATACGTATAGACCCGCCGCTTGGCGCCGGTACTCTTGAGCTCACCGACTTGTTTCTGGAGCTGTTCGTTCGCCGCCGTCAGCTCGGAGAGCTTCCGCTCGAAGCGATCCTGAGCTTGTTTGTGTTCCTGGGCTTCTCGCAAAAGCTTTTCGTTGGCGGCGGTCAACTGGTCAATCTTCTGTACGGGGGCACTTTCGACTTGTTCGGCTTGGGCGGCTTCAGGTTGTGGTTGTTCGTTCGGGGTCTTCACTTGCGCCGCCCCTTGTCCGGACCGGTCCCCGGCCGGCCCATTCTGGACAACCTCCTGGCGGAATTGTTCTTTGCCAGCGGTCAGGTCGGCTATTTTGTTTTCGAGACGGTGCACCGCACTCCTGCCTTCGCTCACTTCACGACGGAGCCGCTCGCTGGCAGCCGCCAAATCAGCCACCTTCGTCCTGGGACTCTCACCGGACGGCCTGGGTTTGGCGATTTCCCACTGGGCTCGGCTGGCGCGTGCATCCGACCTTTGTTCCTGTTTGGCAACCTTGCCGGCTTTCCGCGGTTTTTCGTGTCTCGTCGAAACGTTCGTGGCCAAGGCCTTCCTGGAATCCCCAAAATGACGGCGGCTATGCCGGTGGTCCGCCAGCTTGGCGCCGATGACAGACGAGTAGTCGGCAAGATGCTCCGGGTGGATCGTTCGAACGGATCTTTTTCGCCTCCGCCTCAGCATCAACAACAGCAGGACCGACAGCCCCAACACTACAAGGAGCAACTCCTGCCGCGTCCACTGCCGCTCCTGGTACAGCCACGACAATTTCTCCGTGAGTGTACTCACAAAGCTACATAGAATGACGTTCATTCTTTCCTCCGAATATCAGGCCAAATGCAGGCTGGATAACAGTATTCATCTGTGCTCAGTCATAATACCACTCATTATACACTATTTGGCCGTTTTTCCAAAGCCCGTTGTCCTAAAAATACCTTTTGAGATCATCCGAAAATTGACACAAGCCGCCGGACCGACCCGGCGAAAAACCGCCCCCGGCGCCCCGCCGCGGGGCTTGAATCGATGCGCGCGGTTGGAATTGGCCGAAAGAGGCCGTATTGCGTATCTACAAGGGCACTCCGTCCAGAATCTCAAGGGTCCGATATATCGTTTTCAGACGAGCAATTCTATTGACTTGGCCGGCTCCGTGCTGTTAATTACTTTTTGGGCCCGCAAGCGGCGTAAGCGGCGGGTATGGCACAATATGAATCCCAATCAGAAGGAGAACTATCATGAAAAAGCTATGCAAAACGCTCTTGCTCGTCGCGCTGCCGGCGCTGATATTCGGTGGGACGCTGCTCGCTGAGGAACGCGCCAGAGTACGCGAGATGCGTGGGACCTTTGTCCGGCTTGTTGAACAACAGGTCAATGAGCAAGGCTACCTGGGCGTTGTAATCAAGCCATTCGAGAGTAACGATCACGTGACGGCCCTCGTTCCGCGAGATAACGAAGATCTCCGGCAGGCGGCCCGCCAACTGCGGGAGGGCCAGACCCTCGAGATCGCCTTTGCAGGCGAGGGTCGAAACAACTGGGTCACGCGCATGGAGGCCGGGCGCCCGCGCGACCGGGCCGCAGAGAGTGCCGAAGGTCAAAGAAGAATTGTGCGTCGAGAAGAAATCCGGCGCGAGCCGGGCGAATTCGCACCGAGGCCGGAAGGAGAAAGAAGACCGGTCGAAAGAGACGTCCGCCGGGATCCGGGGCAAGTCCAGGAAAGTCCGGAGGCCCGGAGAGATCGCGCCGTTCGCAGCCCCGAAGAACGGGATCGCGAGCGCACAAGACCGGCGCCGGGCCCCGAGCAGATGGAAGCGCAGATCAGGGAAATCGTCGCCCGAAGCGCCGAGCAGATGGGCAGGGCCGTCAGGGAAGTCCTGGGAGCACACATAGAGCGAATGCAAGCCGAGATCCGAGAGCTGCGGGCCAACGCGGAGCGGATGGAAAGAGAAATGCAGGAGCTTCGCGCCGAGAACGAACAGCTCAGGATGCAATTGCGAAACGGAGCCGAGCCAGGCGTAGAACGCCAACGTCAAATCCGGGAACAACCGCAGCCGCAGCGCCGAAGAGAAAACCCGCAGGCAGAAGAACGCGAACCAAGAAGAGAGCCTGCACCCTCTGCGCAATAGTGCGATTCGACAGCGGGGCACCGGCCATCGTCCATCCGTGATTGAAGAGGGCACAGCTTGTGCTGGCGTACAAGTACTTTGGGGACTCCTCGACCGAATCCGGAGGTTGAGTTTGGTGGCGACATCGCCTGAGTTGGGGCCAGGTTTGGCTCGACCCGAACATGGATTTTGCGATGCACCCTCGCAGTTGTGATAGGTCATACTATGCAGAAGAATGGTTTCATGAGGCATTTCAGGCGTTCTCTCAGCCGAGAAAGCTGTTGAGGCCGGTCTGACATTCGGATACTATACGTCTCGAAAACACAGAAGTGTCAGTACAAAGTGTACGCAGGGGACTCCGGCCAAGTTGGTTGTGTTACAGGGCGATGCTATGTATCCCAAAGAAAGCGACGGTCGCGCTTGTAGCGAGAAATTCGAGACGAATGGTCCATTGGGTGAACAGGAGTTATTATGATTATAGAACCTGGAGAAAAGATACATATCATTGTCAGGCGGAATTTCGAGACTGACTTGCGCCGACACTTCGTTGGTGAGGTTGTAGCGGCTGCGGAGTGTGTTGTCACAGTCAAAGGCCATGCTGTCGTCTACGACCCGGCAAGAAATCAGTACGAAGTGAAGCCAGACACCCGAGTCAGGATTGTCTCACTTACTGATGCACGCAATATTATCAATGTAATCCCCCGCCAAACGAGAATTGAGAACACCAAGTACATGTTGTCTACCGACAACAGACTGGTTGTCACTGACGGGGAGAGTTTCACTTTGGATATCAATGAATTCGGCGTAAGTCGATGACGCGATATGGTGCTACTACCCGACGAGGTGTGAGCTGCGCACTATAATCACGGGCCTTACACGGCGCCGCCGCGCGAAGAACAGCGACGAAATGGCGATTGGGATTTTCCGCGCATACGAAGGTCCGAGATCGCCGTGTACGGGAAATATCAGACTGAGCAAAAGAAGCTGAACGACAGTACTTATATGGTCAGGGCAGATCAGATGGATATATGGGCAACTCAGAGAGACCTCGATTCGGACAGGCTGTACCGTGCACAGATAGGCCCGCTGGTTTTATGGTTCACGCGGAGCCATGACGAGATACACATGGCCACCGAGCGTCTCACGGCCGAACCTGTGGAAAATGAAACCACTTCATTTGCCTGTGTGAATGACCGAGGGCGAGCGAATCTCGACTGGAAGCGCTGGGTTGTGGGGGATGCCTGCAATCAAATACTGG